>CANNHA010000014.1 GCA_947504275.1 Flavobacteriales bacterium | reverse complement strand
TGGAAAAACTATTACAACAAGGATGCGAAATCATCTCTGGAAAATGAAATGTGTAAACCTATTTTAGGATAAACAATTAAATGTAAATTTGTATCAGGACAATCACTAAAAACAACAGTTAAACTGTAAACTTTTTTTAGGACGGGTCAAAGTAAAAGAAAGGAGGGGAGGATGCGAAGCAGACGGGGTGGTCTTTTCAGAGCGAGAAACAGAAACAGAAACAGAAACAGAAACAGAAACAGAAACAGAAACAAAATGAGAAGCTAGTCATTCTATCGAACATCGGTCCCGAAGAATCGGGAGGAGGTATTTTAATTTCCTTGCAATTTTAGCTCCGTAGGAGCGGAATTTTAATAGGGATGAAAATCGTGTCTAGAATCCAGCTCCGTAGGAGCGGCATAATAGTTTTAGATACGTTTCACATTGCATTGTTTAATCTTTTGTAGGTGTACATTCACCTCCAAATGAATAAGGTAATGCTGAAAAAAATAGGATTGTGGGTGTTTTTCTTGGGGTTGTCTTTTATGTCAAATGCGGTTCAGGTAACTTTTCAAGTAGATATGTCCGGTCAAATAGTGAGTCCCAACGGAGTTCATCTAGCAGGTAGTTTCTCGGATGTCAATGGTGATGGGGTTTTAGACAATGATCTGCCCAACTGGAATCCAGGAGGTATTGCTTTAAACGACAATGGGAATGGCATTTGGTCTGTTACCATTGAGCTTGTGCCTGGATTGTACGAGTACAAATTTGTCAATGGCAATGATTGGACTAACCCGGAGTTTTTTTCACCCGATGCTTTCTGCGAGCAATGGCTCAACGGAAATCGTTCCATCACCATTGGAGATGTGGATTTAACCATTCCTGTCGTTTGCTGGAACGAATGTTTGGCTTGCGGAGCCGGCTGCATCGATCCTTCGAATCCGCCGTTGATTCCCATTTGTTTGGTCACGGTGGATGTTGCCTCAGGATACAACCACATCATTTGGGAGCCTGTTGCCAATAGTTTAGTACGACAAGTATTGGTGTACAAAGAGACCAATGAAATCAATGTTTTCGAACAAATTGGTTCGGTAGATTTTAATCTGGCTGGAGCATTTGAAGACATCAACTCTAACCCACAAGTGCAAGCCAATCGTTACAAGATTGGTTTGAAAGACAGTTGCGGATTTGTGTATGAGCCATCAGGTGCAGTGCACAAAACGATACATCTAACCACCTCTCCAGGATTGAACAACAACATCAATCTCAATTGGAGTGCTTATGAAGGAATAGATTTTGCGAGTTATAGTATTTATCGCGGAAACAATTTGGGAAGTATGAATCTCGTCGCAACAGTTGCCAGCAATATTTTATCGTATACGGATCTCAATCCTCCGGCAGATGAATGGAATTACATGGTTGAAGTGGAAGGCGTGAGCTGCAATCCAGATCGCACATTGGTTTTTTCTCGTTCCAACGTGTTGAATTTGCTTTCTCAAAATTTAGAAGAGACACTGGCTTCAAACATTCAGCTTTCTCCTAATCCGGCATCATCGCATGTTGTTTTAAAGAACAATCGCAATGAATCAGTAGATCAATTTGAAATTTTCAATGTGTTAGGCGAAGTCGTGATGCGAGAAAGAATCGTTTCAGAGAATCAAATCATCAACATCGAGCAATTGTCCGAAGGGATTTATTTCTTGAAGTGTAGTGGTTCTTTCCAGCGGTTTCAGGTTGTGAGAAAATAAAGGGTCAGACTGAATCATGCATTGACAATCTCTACCGATGCTTAGTTAATCATTCTCTTCCTTACTTCACCCCCTATTCTGATCTAAGCGACCTCCTTCAAGACCTCATACAACATCACCATGGCCAATGTGTCCAGTTCGCAGTAACGGAGTAAAGCGGCTTCAATGGATTCTCGTTGTTTTGGAGAAATGTCTGTGTACATCAATAGGGCATAGGCCATCATGGCAGCACCCCCATCCTGAATATCGGACATTTCTGGATCGTCCTCTAATTGCATGATGGCAGGCATCTCAGCATAGATTGGCGGCAACGCTTTGTATGGATTGTCCTGATCAGCATTGATCCAAATATGTTGATCTGAAAAATTCAAACTGCTTAAGCCAATTTTACCGATGGGTTGCGAATATTTGCTTCGTAAGTATGGACTCGATTTGAGAATCGCTGGCAAAACAAATTTGAGTGAATTGGAACCGCCCATGTATGGGTGATAGTAGTATTTTTTGACAACTTGGAGAAGGTCTACGAAACGGACTTCACTCAATGAATCAATGAACGCAATCAATTCCGGCGCATCGATTTCTTGGGAGTTTTCTAATTGTACTTTGATTTCATTGATGACTGTTTTCTCGTGATGCGAGTAAGTGAAAACGGTCCCATTGTCTTGATCTAAGCTGGCTTTGAGTTTCCTGATGAAAGAAAAATTGGGGAATAGACCATCTGCAATAAGCTCTTGATGTGCGTGTGTTACTTTACCGGATTCATCCATTACGTGATGGGAGAATTGAAAGGCAACTTGTTCATAGGGTTTACGACCCGCATAAAAAGGCAGCGCAACGCGTGAGGTTTCGAAATCAATAAAGTGCAAAGGAAATTTCCAATGAGACATGAATTGATTAAGTCCTTCCTTTTCTACTACTGCTGCAATATCTCCAGTTTGTGCGGCTTCAATTTGTACCCATTGTCTGCGGGTTCTGGAGAATTGGTTTTCTTCATCTTTGATTTTCCATTGTTTCTCAACTAACCCAATGAGAGAGAAGTGTCCTTGTGCAAACAGTTTCTCATCCCGATTGTCCCACACCGTCAAAAGATTGGGTTCGTACAGTGCGCTTTCGTCCAGTTGTCTGTGATGGGCAAAGCATTTGGCCATTCCAGACAATCCTTCTTCATGGATGTCTTTCTTTCTGAATTCACACTTTTTGCAGATGGATTGTTTCAATGGCGCTGCAGGGAATTCCTTTTCCAATAGGATCTGCTTTAATTGGACAATGGAGGATGTGAAAAACTGATTTGGTCTGTATTCAATGGTTCCTGCAATGATATCATTCACCAGTTGGGTTTGTGGCAGTAGTAACATCACTGAATCATTCCATTGAACAGGCGTGTTGTCCATTACCTGAATATTTCTGTTCACACTTTTAGACAATGTAAAACGGAAGTTTTGGTTTAGTCCATTGACAGGAGCAATCTTTTTCTTATCAGCCAACATTAACGATGCATCTAATTGCATATCCGGCAAGCAGGTGCGAATAACGTGTGTTTGAAAGGCTAGGTCAAAGAGATAGGGTTTCCAATCGCTGCGCAGCAATCCTTTTTTGGTCAATATGGTTTTGTCTTCATTATCCAGGTCATAGGATTTGGCTTTGACCTCAATCAATTGAATGTGGTTGCCTTTTTTAACAACAATGTCTGCACGAATGAATAAACCATCAACCAGAAATCCGGCTTCAAACAATGTGACGTTTTCATGGCGCAGCAAGTAATTCATGGTTTGATGGTGAGCCTCGGCATAAGCACCATAGGGTGCATGGATGAAAATTCCATTGGGGTAGTGAAGGCGCGCATATTCCTCTACTTGAAAACCCCCTTCGGCCAGTGCTTTCAGGAAGGTGTCATCCAGTTTTTTGTTGACGTAGTTTTTATCTTGAGCAAAGAATAGTTTGCTGGCGCATTCGAGGCCTAATTTGAATTTGGATTTGCTGAGTACGATCATGTTGTTTTGTTTTAATGAATGATGAAGCATGGTTGTTGAATAATACAATGGACTTGAATATTCAAGAAGATAGACTAGCTTGGAGCTTTTCAGCCAAAGTTACAATGTCATTTCTTCGGGTTAACGCATCCAACCAATGGGAAGGAATTTGTTCATGACCATAATATGTTCCTGCTGCCGCACCCACGACCGCAGCTGTGGTGTCCGTATCTCTGCCCAAGTTTACACCGGTGAGTATGGCTTCTTTGTAGCTGTCAGTGTTCAAAAAGCACCAAAAGGAGGCCTCTAGGGTTTCCAAGACATAACCGCCACTGTTGATCATGCTGCGGTCGACTTGTTGAATGTCATTTTCTAAAACACGAGAAAACAATTCTCTTTCCCTAGATTCAATGGTGTGATGATCAAAGAAAGCATTGACAATGTGCTTCATTTTTTCATAAGCTTCCTGCTTGTCCATGCATTCCATCAATTCTTGTAAGAACACTACCCAAATAAAACAGGCTAGGTGGGAACGCACATGACGATGGGTGATGGAGGATACGGCTTGGATTGTATTCCACAGCAGCACTCTGTCTTGGTAGGCTTTGTCCAATGCCAAAGGGGCGATTCGCATCAGCGATCCGTTTCCATTGTCCATGTCTGTGTTACCTCCGGCCAAGACGGCGGGCGATCCATTGAGAATTTTTTGAAGGGCTATCCGCGTTCCAATGCCAATGTCAAAAACATCTCCATCTGCTGACCAATAGCCTTTGCGGTACCAATCGCACATTTTCTTTCCGAGCTGCTCTATGTCTAGGCCCTCAGCCATACTCTCAGCCAAGCACAGGGTAAGCGAGGTGTCGTCAGAGAACGTTCCTGGAGGTTGTTCATGGGTTCCCCATCCTGTAATGTCTGTCATAGGATTGGCATCAAGGTGCGGCCTTGACATGAATTCGATGGGTACTCCAATGGCATCTCCAATGGCTACGCCGAGTAATAGGTTTTTGCTGTGGTTGGCAGCGCGATTGTTGTTTTTATTCATATTCGATGGGTATAAGGGTGATCATTTTAAACATACTAGCGTATTTTGCGAAATTGTTGCAATAAAAAATATTATTTTTCTTTTTTCAAGAAATGTGCAATGTCCCACCACAATTGATTCATCTTGCTCGCTGATTTTTCTTGTAACCTTGCTTCCAAGGGCATGAGTGCTTGAGCAACTTCGCTGTCCAAAGCGTTTTTGAGCAATGAAAGGGCGAAACGTTCTTTTTTCTGCGCCATTCTTCTCCACAGGTCTACCTCATCCATAGGCCATTGGGTGATTTGCGCGGCCTCCATCATGATGTCTTCCTCCAGGTATTCAGCTGGAATAGGTTTCATGTCTTTCCAATCAACCAAGGAGAATGGGACAACTTTCACCCAAGGCGTTTGTCCTTGAAAATGTTCTGCAAAAAAGGATTTGGCTTTTTCTACAAAAGGATCGTTGACGATGATGGTGAGTTCAGTGGGGTAGTATCTCGTACGCGCGATATATCTTTCAGGCAAAGCGTTTTCTTGAAAGTTGTCTTTTTTGGGCAAGAAAAGAAAACTTCGGAAGCTCAGAAATTGAAGGACTTGTCTGTCTCCGAAGAACCAACCAATGTCTTCACGTTGCGTTAGATTGGTCCATAGCGCCAAGGCTTCCCACATCAGCCACAAACCGGTATCTTCTAAAAGAGACCATTCTCTTTCGGCCATCTTCTTATTCATTTTGAAATGTTTTGCGGCATCAAAGAATCCGTCTTTCACGCTTTTGAGTTTGTCGTATAAGTCAATGGTTGTTACATAGAGTGTTTCTGGAAATCCCTGAAAGACATGCTCCATGACACCGCAAAGCCAGACCTTGTGGGTTTGGTAGCCGTTGTGTATCAATTGGTAGTTGGCTCCTTTCTCATCCTTGGTTTCATCGATTTTGTGAAAGACCATTGGAGCTTGGTCGTCAGGTTCGATGGTTATTTTCATTTGGACCACACGAAGTCCTTCTGACTCGATGGTGAGCAGGGCTTCTGCGCCTTCCACCATTTCGAGGTCGCTATGGGATCCTGGATAGTTCGGAATGCGCGCATACCATTTTTGATCGATGCACGATTGTGTAAAGGTGATGATTTGTGTGTTTTGCATTAGTCGATGATTTGAATTTTAATGGTGTCGAATCCTTTTGTTTTAGCGCTTTCTTGAATCCAACGGTAGCGACTTACGCTTTTGTCGTTCCAATTTTTGGTGCCACTGCGTACAGCTTTTCTTAGGCGGGTGGTATTCTTTACAAGATCAATAATCTGTGAATCTTGGTCTTTGTATCCGATGACAATGCAGCTTCCAGGTCCATCTGGAATTTGAGTGAGCATGTCCTCGAACATTTTACGAAATTCGGCGTTGCTGCTGGCAACAGTCATGGTGAAGTGGTTGATTCTGGTTTTTTTCATGGAAAGCGTTTTAAGTGTTAATGTTGTTGGGAAATGAAGAAATGGATTAATTGATGCCCAGGCAGAGGAATAGGGTTCGAACCTTTACGGGTTCAATTCCAGTTAGTGCATCCTCATCATCTTGTGGTGTTTCTTCCCATAATATGGGGGGAGAGATAGCGGAATTGATTTTAATGATTTTCCGCTTGCCAGGAAGAGGATCGTTGACGGAACGTTGAGCGAGCAAAACATAGAAAGGACTGTTTTCATGATTCATATATTGTTTTTTTGTTTTCGGTTAATTTTTGGACAATACAATGCAACCCCACTTCTAAGAGTAGAAAGGAAGGGAAGGAAATGAAAGGGTTAGAAGACGAAAATGTTGGTCGAGGACATCATGACATTGAATATAATATAAATCGAAATTTTTGTCAAGTGTTTTTTTCTAACAACGAGTGCTAAGTTTGGTCGGAAAGTATTGATTGTATTGGTTTTGAGGGTGGTTTGAAGAAAACAAAAAAAGTGAAGAAGAGAGGAGAGATAGGATTTGAGGAATTGAATCATGACGCAAATGTCAATTGATGATTTGCGAAAATGTTGCGATGTAATATTTAAGAATACATTTTTTTGATATCGTCTAAGTGGTTGAGCAACTTCTTTTTTACACTCTCTGGAGATTTTATCTCTGCGCTGGTTCCCAATGAAATAATAAATTCTATCAACTCATGTGATTCATAGGTTTCAAATTCCAACATGGCATATTGGCCCATTAATGTTATGGATTGGGTTTCGTTGACCTTAAAATGGCTCAGTTCTTCAATCCAATAGGCATCCTTGAGCAGAATAGAAACATTGATGGTTTTTCCATTTAATTTTTGATGTATGCCAATGGAGTATTTGAAATAATCCTGAAGATCAAAATAAACGGTAATGGAAGGGAAAGCATCTTTTATACGGTACATATTCTGAATGCGTGATACACGAAATAATTTTTGATCTCTCGAGGAATCATTCAAATCATGTCCAATTAAATACCATTTCCCACGATATTCTTTCAACCCCAAAGGTGCCAGGCGATATCTTATTCCTTTCATTCCTGTTTTGTTGTATTCAATGCTAATACATTGTTTGTTGGTTATATTTTGAATCAATTCATTGAGCCATTTGCCATCCAATTCATTTCGTACGATATGAACAATGTTGGATGGCATGCTGCGTTGCTTTGATATTGCAAAGGAAGAAGGGTTGTAGAGTTTGTCAATTAGTCCATGCGTTTCTTCAAAGATTTCCGGTTGAATCATTCCTTTGCTCTGGTTCAAGATGAATTTTAGTCGGGTATATTCTTCTTCTGAAATATTCACGTTGAATATAGACATGTTGGCTTGCGCATAGCGAACATAGCCAGCACCATCCATTTCGTCTTTGATGCGGTCCAATTGAACTTTTGGCGAGAAGATGGACTCCAATGCTGTGAGATCATCATAGATGGTGCGTTCACTCACCACCTTGGGTTTGCCATTGCGCTGCAAAATACCCTCGTTGGCTAAAAAATCATTGACCATTCGGGTAATGTCCTTGACCCGATAGCCGCGGCTGTTTCCACTAAGAAGTTTATCAATAAAAAGCCAACGGCGAAATTGCTCTTTGTTCCCTTTAACCGTTTTGGCCGTTGCGCCATCTCCAATGATGGGAACGGTTTTTTGTTTTTGAGCAGGTTGTCTTTTGGTGACTTTGAGCGATTTACCGGTTTTCATAGCGTGATTATTGGATTAAATTGCAACATTTTCGCAAAAGTAATAATATATTTTGAAGATCGGATGGCTTACAGCACAATTTTCTAGAATGGTTTAGCGTTGAAGTTATCAACAGGTCTATTCTTTTTGAAGCAAAATTGCAATTGTATTTCATTATATTTCTACAAATCCCAATTCTAATATGGCCACTAAAAGTTTTTTGCCTTTGATCCAAGCGGTTTCCTTGGTTGAACCAGAGCGATTGTTTTATGGATGGAGTAAGGCGGTGTCCCCGCACAAAAAAGATCTTGAGCGTTTTAGATCTTTTCATGAAATGCAGCATCCCAGCGAGGCCATGTACTTCTTGTACATCGCGCTCAAGACATTGAAAGGTGAAACACTGTCTTCGCAGGATTTCGTCAATGATTTGAAATTGAGTTATGCGGATTGGGAGTGGCTGCATCCCATGATTGAGCGTTGGTGTAACAAAGGCCATGTCTTTGCCAAGAAGAAGTTGGACTGTTACTATGAAGACATTAAGATAGATAACCGCTGGTTAAAACATCTCATTTCAGGAGTCAAACCCAAGGAAGAGAAAGTGGATGACCAGTTGTTATTGGTGTCAACCAGCCAACAGTGGTTGACTGGTCTTCAAAATGGTTTGTTGGATGTGGCCAATGTTCGCGCTCATTGGCAAGATTGGATGCAGGCTCATCCTCAGGCGCCTATTGTCCAGAAGTGTGGGCAAGAGTGGGAGTTGGATTTGGATCATGGTGTTTTGTTGATGATGTTGGTGGCGCAGCGCATGCAGAAGCAGTCGGGAATTGTTATTGAATCATTGGCGCATTTTATGGGTAACAATGACCAAGAACGAATGGTGTGGCGCAGCAGATTGTTCAAGACAGACGGAGTGTTACAGCGTTTGTCATTGGCTACCATGGGCGATTCAATGGATATCTTTGGGATGACGGAATTGGTGGCGGGTGATGAGGTGATGCGTGTATTTTACCCCGAGGTGGATTGGTCGTTCAAGCCAGTAGTAGGTCAGGAAGATGTGGGACGTCTGATGGCTTGGGATACCATTGTTGAGGAGAAGTTGTTTTACAATGAGTCAGACCGGGAGCAGCTCGAGGGCATTGGCAAGATGATGGAGGTAAAGTCGTTTGACCGCATCATCAAGCAACTGAAGCAACGCCGATTGGGAACGGGTATGCCCATCCTTTTGTTTGGACCTCCTGGAACAGGAAAGACAGCATCTGTGATGCAATGGGGACGGAACAATCAGCGAAGTATATTCCTAGTTGATATCAGTGAGATAAGAGGCAAGTACATGGGAGACACGGAGAAGAATGCCAAGCGTATTTTTCAGCGATACCGGCAATTGGTCAAATCGGAGAAGCGCTGTCCCATCTTGTTGTTCAATGAGGCGGATGGCGTGTTGTCCAAGCGAATTGGCGTGGAGCGATCGGTTGACATGGCCAACAATTCGCTACAAAACATCCTCTTGCAGGAGTTGGAAAATTTCGAAGGCATTTTGGTGGCGACCACCAATCTCTTGGACAATTTGGATTCGGCCTTTGAGCGACGCTTTTTGTGGAAGGTCGCACTGAACCAGCCCGATCAGGAAGTTCAATTGGCGATGATGCAGCATGTCCTGTCGGAGGACATGAAGGCGCAGGACATTGCAGCCATTGGTTTAAAGTACAAATTGACAGGAGGGCAAATCAGCAACATTTACCGCAAGTTCGTCTTGGACATTGTGATGCACCCTAAGAAGAATAAGGTCGCTTTATTGGATCAGCTGTGCGAGAAGGAGACGCAGTATGCGTTGAAGGAGGGTAGAGGGAAGATTGGGTTTTAGGAAAAGTTGATATTAATGGAAAATCGTCTTCCAAGCCTTTTCATCCAGATAAAGGCAACATTTGTCTTGCTTTAAAAGACAACGGATTTTGAAATTCTCTTGGGTGCCCATGATGGTTCTGCTGTAGGTCAGGTTCCATTCTGATTTTGAAATCTCTTTGACCCCAGCGCGTTTCATTTGGTAACCAAAAGAAGCATCTTCCAGCTTGTTTATCTTTTGCTGCTTGTTCAAGTTGTCAACGGCTGGCCCGCAGAGATAGGGAAGCATTTGCTCGTATTGTTGATTTTTGTGTAACACTTGGAGATAGCTCAGGATGTCTGAGTTGTAAAAGCACAAGGGGTTTTTGAAAAGGCAGTCTTGGGCCTTTACGTTTTCGCTATTAATGATCCCAAGTGTATTAACTAGGAATAAAAAAAGGTAAATTTTTAGTTTCATCCATCACAAAATTACAGAAATTTTCAATGTTTTACCTCTTAAATTGTTGTCTGACAATATATGTTGCAGCTCCTTTTGATTTTGTACTTTTTAGCTTTTCGGTAGTTCTCTGGATAAAAGTAAGGAGGGTTATTTGGCTGCATTCATGTGATGTTACAAAGTGTAATGCCGGTTGATATTATTGTTTATATCGGTTACTAAAAAAGAGATGTTTGTTTATATTTGAATTATGTTCTAGTATTTTGCAGTATACACAAAAGAATAGAGTTGATTGAAGCGAACTTGGGTATAAGGATAAATTAAGTATTAATCAGTGGAAATATATTTTGTTTTAGATTTTTATTGTCAGACAGTTCAAGGGCTCAAACGCGACATTAAGGAGAGCGGGGTGTTGAATATCGATCCGTGGGAAGATATGGAGGAGGATGCAAATTTGATAGAGCTGTATTTTTTTCCTCAAATTTCTTTAGAGCCCCAAAAACACTATTGTTTTCAAGATAAGACAAAATATGTATTGAGGTATTTGTGTCGCGCAAATCAAGAAATAGCTGCGTTTTTGAAAATCAATAATGAGATTATTTTGAATGCTATGTCAAAAGGTTGGGCTCCTTACAGTATTGGGGGGATACCATTCAAGATGTCTCAGTTGACGGATAAAGGGAGTTGGGATGAGCTGAATAGTTGTATTTTAGAAAGATGTGATCAGTTAAAAAGTAGGATTTATTCTTTCAAGTGATGAAAATAAAAGTAAATGTCAATAAAGTTGAAAATTAAGAATGGGCTTTTCTTTTCTCAGTTGGGTTAACCGATTTCTACCTTGACATATTTTACATCGGTTAGTGTGAAACAAAGCGACATAGAGGAAATGAGCCATATTAATTAGTACAAATTTCGGGAGGTACATGAAATTTTAAAAAAATAACGAATATGAAGAACTTAAAAAAGAAGAGCAGTCAAACAGGTTTGCTACAAACGTTAAAAGAAAATGATTTGATTTCTTTTGATCTCATTAAAAATGCCAAAGGTGAGGAGCATTATAAAGATGACTTTATTAGTATAGATTTAGAAAATATTGAGGAGGAGGCAAAATCAGGCTATTATGATGGCGTTGAGATTAGTATTTATGATGGTGCATCAATTGAGAATCTGGATGAATTGATTAAAGACAAGAAGTCTTGGGATTTTACACTTCCAATTTCCAAAGTTCATTTGCAAGGTTTACAATACAACCAATTTAAAAAATTTGTTGAATTAATTGGAGCAGGCATAACTGAAATGTCTATCATCTTGGAGTCTGACGAATTGAATACACAACCTCTTCTCAATGCTTGTCCAAAAATCGAAAAGTTGGATATTGAAAGTTGGTCTGAATTGAAGATTGAACTGAATGGTTTGGAGAATTTGAAATTAAATAGTTTTCGCATCAGTTCTCCATCTGTCTCGAGTAAGAAGGTTGATTTGATGAATTCAACAATCAAAGAGTTAAATTGGAATGCAAAAGTGGGGCAATTGAGTTTGCCAAAAAATTTGATTAGTTTGGAAATGGGTACCAACTTGGCTGGCACCAAGTTGAATTGGAAAGAATTGTCGAAACTTGAATCTTTGAATTTAACTGTTACTGATGAGTCTAATGATGATTTGACATTTTTCAAAGAGTTAAAATCGCTTTTGAATTTGGAACTGAATATCTCAGGATATCCAAGCAAAGGGAAGCCGCAAATTCAAATGCCGCCGAGCTTACAATCACTTAATTTAAATACTACTAGTCAAGATGTTGTATCCGTTGATTTGAGTTTTCTGGAAAGTTGTAAGGAATTGAGAAGTTTGGTGCTTCGCACTGATGTGGGAAATGGAGGGAAAGGTTTTTTAGAATTTGACAAGTTGAAATGTTTAACAAATCTAGAAACGTTGGAAATTGAAGAAAATGCAATGGGTACATCAGGTTATAAATCTGATTTTTCAGCGAGTTGCTTGACTTCACTCAGCAAACTAAAAAAGCTATCACTGAAAAGTATGATGAACATAGACGATTTAGTAGGTTTTAAAGGGTTAGCATCACTTGAGGAACTGAAGTTAATAGAATCTCGAATCATTTCATTAAAAGGCATTTCGTTTCTTTTAAAGCTGAGTACTTTGGAAATGGTTGATTGTCATTCAATTTGTGATTTTAAGCACTTGTCAGAAAATTCAATCAAGAAGTTTGTTTTTAGCATTGGTTCTTATTGGGGGACTGAAGTAAAGTTGAAGAAAGAGCATATACTAGAATTTAATGATTTAAATATTGATGAGAGTACTTTCGACATTGATAAATGGAAGTTTGTGAAAAAGGATTTCAAGGAGCTCACAAAAAAATTTGAACTAGAAACTGATGGAACCACTTTGAATCTTTTGATTAAGAAGTAGTTTGTCGACCAAGGAGATATCATTCAATTAAAAAAGTGCTAACTACTATGCCAACCAAATCAAAAATCCAAGACCAAACCTTCCTCTTCACAGGAACACTAACCGAATTCACCCGCGATGAAGCCGAAGCATTGGTTGAAGCCAACGGCGGTAAAGTTCTTTCTGGTGTAAGTGCCAAACTCAATTACCTCGTGGTAGGGGAAGACGCGGGAAGCAAACTCACCAAGGCAAAGGCGTTGAAGACGGTTTCAATCATAACTGAGAAAGAGTTTTTGAGGATGGTGCCGAAGGGAAAGGCGTCTGCAGAAAAAACTGTGAAGAGCGCATCAGAGAAATCAAAAATTGTTGCGGACAAGGATGCCATCATTATGGGAGAATTTGAGGTGAGTAAAACGGAGGTTATGGTATCAATGGAGAACGCTGCCAAGGAATTGAAGAAGTTTGGAAAAGGCTGGGTAATTCCAACCATGGATCAATTGAAGGTAATCTATGCGAATCGAAAAATGATAAAAGGGTATGCCAAAGATTGCTATTGGAGTTGCTCCTCCTCTGGGTCAGGATTAGGAGGAGGCGAAAAATATTGGGTTATCAATTTTAAGAACGGTGATTACAAAGAGTTTTTTGAAAGGGTAGAAAATGTGCTACGTCCGATAAAATTAATTAATATGAAATAGAAGCAAACTATACGTCAAAAGAGGGATAATCTCAAGTATGGTTTTATGCATATTGTCACAGTTGAACTAAATAAAAAATTAATATAATGGAAGAAATTAAAATTGGAAAACAAATCTGGACGTCTAA
This sequence comes from Flavobacteriales bacterium, assembly GCA_947504275.1. GTDB lineage: Bacteria > Bacteroidota > Bacteroidia > Flavobacteriales_D > Sanyastnellaceae > CAMCTV01. The sequence goes on along the minus strand of CANNHA010000014.1, from coordinate 18,643 downwards.
GAATGTAGATGTCGTTCAATTCAGAAACGGAGATTCAGTTCCCGTTGCTAAGAATGCAAAAGAATGGAAAAAGGCCGTAAAGGACGGAAAACCAATGATGTGTTTTTATTTGTTCGAAAGTAGCGGTGAGACATTATACAATTGGTATGCTATTATTGATGAGCGAGGATTATCACCTGATGGATGGCATATTCCAACGGATGAAGAGTGGTCTGTTTTAATTGAGAAATTCGGTGGGGAAGAAATTGGCAGTAAGGAATTAAAGAGCGATTTTGGATGGGATGAGTATATGGATGATGATTTGAATACCCAGGATGGTAATGGAAACAACAAATCAGGATTTTCAGCAATACCAGTTGGAATGTGCACAGAGGATGGTGAGTTTTTCGGTAATGGAACGCAAGTACATTTCTGGACATCATCCGATTTCTCAAAAAGTTCAGCTATTGATTGTCGCTTATTTGAAGATCGCAAAACAGTAGAATGCAAAGCCTCGGAAAAAGGAAATGGTTACTCTTTGCGTTTGGTGAAAGATTAAACTTTATCGGCAATTGAATCAAACCTCAAATTTTGTTTTGTCCAGGTAGAATGAATTAGGAAAATGAATGAATCAAAAAGAAATTTAATTTAAAAAAAGAAATTATGGCAAAGGTTACCTTACAAGCAGCAATTAAGAAAGTGAAAAAAACGGGTTATGATCTGCGCGATTTAGATGAGACTTTCAGAGACAATGAGGAAGTTGTGTTGGCCGCTATAGAAAATGATTTGTATTCATTTGGATTTGCTTCGGATCGACTAAAGGATGACGAAAAATTTTTCTCAAAGGCGTTAAAAGTTTCACGAGGTGATTTGATTCAGTTTGCGTCTGAGCGTATCCGAAATGACAAGAAATATGCTACAAAAGCAGTAAAATCATCATGGACTTCTTACAATTTAATTGGTGATGAGTTGAAAGCCGACAGAGAATTGTTAGAATTGGCTTTAGATAATAATAGCAATATTTTTTCAAATGACACGCCTTTGGAAACATGTGCAGCGATATTCAAGTCGGATAAAGAAATAGTGAAGAAAGCTATTAAAAACTGGGCATTTGCTCTGCGCTGTGCTTCTGATGAATTAAGGAATGACCGTGAGTTGGTAATGATGGCGGTTTCTGATATCGGCGGGGCATTGGAGTATGCGTCTGATCACTTAAAAAATGACAAAGAAATTGTTCTGAAAGCGGTGTCTTTGGATCCTGACGCATTGGAGTATGCATCCGCAAAATTGAAGAAGGACAAAGATGTTCTTAAGCTGATTCAAGTTTCCTGAGACTGAATATTACAGAATAATAGAAAATAAAGAAATGTCAGAAAAAATCCAAGACCAAACCTTCCTGTTCACAGGAACACTAACCGAATTCACCCGCGACGAAGCCGAAGCATTGGTTGAAGCCAACGGCGGTAAAGTGCTTTCTGGTGTTAGTGCCAAACTCAATTACCTCGTGGTAGGGGAAGACGCGGGAAGCAAACTCGCAAAAGCAAAGGCGTTGAAGACTGTTTCAATTATTTCTGAGAAAGATTTTTTGAAGATGGTCCCATTCAAAAAGTCCAATTCAGTATCATCCCAAGGAATACATGTTGAAGATGGCTTAATTTATATAAAGGGTAAGAAAATAGTTTTACCCGCTGGACTATTGCCATTTGAGGTCGCGGATATAAGAGAATTGATCTTAAAGAGTGGTGGTGTAATCATTGAAAAAGTCACAAGCAAAACGGACATGCTTATAGTCGAGGAGGCTGTTTATAAATATAGTTGGACTTCTGATACCACTAATTTAGAAAAGGCTAATAAACTTAATAAAGTGGAGATAATTACGGATAAAGAATTTCGGAAAAAGTTTATGAAGCCTACAAAAAATCAAAAGAGTAAATTAGGAATAAATCATCAGAAAAATTCGAGTTCGGCTAATCTCGTTTTGAGCAAAAATACTGTTTATGCGGAAATAAAATTTGCTGACCTAAAAAAAACTATCCTTAAATATTCGGGAACGAAGACCATCGAAACAAGTGTTTTAGACGAAATATTGAATATTAATTCCGCGGTTTCATCGTATGATGATATTGATGCAGAATGCAAATCAATTTTTTACTTCGATGAATCAAAAGGACAAATAATTATCAATGATAAAATTTTGAGGCATAGCGAAAATGATAACAGTGATAAGATAGTTGAATTGGCTGATAATATTCTTTGTGAGGGTTTTTTCTCTGAATTGTCTAAGAAATCCAAAGTAGATTTTAAAGTTCATTTTTTGATCAACAGCTTTGTTGAGCGTCTCGGCTTCTGCGTCTTCAATGGAGGTGAATTTTATTTTGAGGATTCATCTGTTGAGAATTGGGAAGATCCAGATCAGTTCGAGGCTTATCCATATTTCGTGAAATTGGCGAAAGGTGCAGGAATGAAGAAGGTTAAGAACGATTATGATGAGAAATTATATGATAGCGAGGAAGTTTATAATGTTATATGTGACTTTAGAAATAATCTTTACGATTCAAAAACTTATTTAAGCATAGCTCCAGATAAGTATTTAAAAATGAAATCAATACTGGATTGATTTATCTGGAACAATTTCCAATGCTAACTTAATGTTGCTTCTAAAAATTAATTAATTATAGATCACGAATATATATGAGGAAAGAGCTAGATAAAGAATTAGTTAAGAGCTTTTCTGGAAAATACGAGGATGATAAATATCCATATGAACCCTACAAGAAATTGGTTTGGGGTAGATTAAAATTAAAGGGTAAGTATTCGGTGCTTGGCGCTTGGAAATCGGGATGTGTCAGATCGTCAAACGCTCAGGGGTATAAGTCATTCGATTTTGACGGTCAGACGCTATATTACACTGGACGCTGGAAGGCAGGGACTCCTGCGCAGAAAAAAGGCTGGGAGAAATTTAACAATATAAATTTTCAGCAAAAATTGCTTCAAATTTCCAATCAAAAGACATTTGAAAAACCTGGCTTATTTGCCAATGTTAACGCAATTGATGGAATTGGATTTGTCTACACTTTGTTTGTTTTACATTGCGAAAATCCGCGTTTATTCCCTCTTTATGATCAACATGTTTGGAGGGCTTATTTGTATTTCATAAATGAAGATTATAAGTCAGCGAAAACTGCAAGTCAAAGTTGGGGGTCTTTCGAGAAATATTCTACTTGGTTCAAAAGTCAATTGAAGTCTCTTGGAGACATACACCCAACCGAATTAGATAGAGCACTGTGGACTTTTGGAAAAGAACTAAAGAAAAAATGACCCCATCCGCACCTACAAATCCAAAATCGCATTGTATCTGTAAGTGCTAATTAGTGAAAAAAATATTAAACTAGAAATAACATGCCAACCAAATCAAAAATCCAAGACCAAACCTTCCTGTTCACAGGGACACTAACTGAATTCACTCGCGATGAAGCCGAAGCATTGGTTGAAGCCAACGTTGGTAAAGTCCTTTCTGGTGTTAGTGCCAAACTCAATTACCTCGTAGTAGGTGATGATGCAGGAAGTAAACTCGCAAAAGCAAAGGCTTTAAAGACGGTTTCTATCATAACTGAGAAAGAATTTTTGAAGATGGTGCCGAAGGAGAAGACTGCCGCCTCAAAGAAGACAGCCACAGAAAAAACAAAACCAGTGGTCACTAAAGCAAGCACAAAGAAAGTAGCAAGTGAAACCACAATTGAAGAGGTCAAGATTGGTAATCAAATTTGGATGGCGAAAAATTTAGATGTCGCGCATTTTAGAAATGGAGATCCAATTCCGGAGGCGAAGACCGATAAAGAATGGATGAATGCTGCTAAAAAGAAACAGCCAGCTTATTGTAATGGTCTATTCGGTAAATTATATAATTGGTATGCTGTCGAAGATTCCCGGGGTCTTTCTCCTGAATGTTGGTATATACCTAGCAGCATAGAGTGGGATGAATTGGTTGACTTTTTTGGAGGGAAGAAAAAGGCTGCAAAGGAAATGAGGGTCAGCATTACTTGGAAACTATCGAAAATGTCTAGTTTGGAAATAGTTGAAAAATTTAAAATAGAACAGTCTAAAACTAAAAATTCGAATAGATTTTCGGGTCTGCCTGGCTGCTATCGAAATCATGATGGATTAATTTTCGGAGAGGAAAAGGGTTTTTGGTGGACTTCAACGGAGTTAGATTCTTCAAATGCCGACGCGCGTTCAATCTCGTATTTGGATGATATGTTGTATAGACCCTTTTCTTCCAAGGCGTTTGGTTATTCAGTGAGGTGTATTAAAAGTTCTACTGATACTAAGCCATTGCTTGAAGTTGCAATTTTGGGAGGTGAGGAAGTGTTGAGAGCTGAGTTGAAAAAAAAGGAAGACAAGAAAATAGTTCTTAATATCCCCAAAGCAGTAGCAAAAAAAGGTGCGGTGAGTAAGGATTTTGTTGTGGCAAAATCTCAGAATATTAAGAATTTGAGTGATGCCGATTTTGAAGAAGTTGAAATTGGGAATCAGATTTGGATGGCGAAGAATCTAGATTTGACTCACTTTAGAAATGGAGAGGAAATCAATAGGGCGCTATCTCTTGAGGAATTTGAAAACTATGGTAGAAAAATGTTGCCGGCGTATATTATTTATGAAAACAAAGATTCTAATCGAAAGAAATTCGGGTTGCTTTATAATTTTCACGCTGTAAAGTCTAATAATATGCTGGCGCCAACAGGTTATAGAATTCCGAGTACAGATGATTGGAATAAACTGATTTCTAATTTTAATTCTTATACCGAATTTATTGAAGCTATGGTTTCAAAGATAGGAGATTCAAACATGAGTTTAAAAGTTTTGTTTGGTGGAGGATCTTATTATGAACAATTTGAAGGTTTGAATAAGGCGGCAACGTTTTGGACATGCAGCGAATGGGACGCAAATAAGCCGAGAACGCCTGCTAGAGAAGCTTTTTACCAGTCTTTTGGTGATAGCTCAGGTTTGACGGACAGAAATACAAGGGATTTTACATGTGGCTTCTCTGTAAGATGCATAAGGGAAGATAGTATTTAGCAATCATTTTTTATTTTGATGAAATGCTTACTTAGAGCACAGAGAATTATTTGTCTGAAAAATGAATAAAAAGAATGAATAATGAAAGAAAGAGATAGTTTAGTCCATTTGATAGTTAGTCACAGAAAAAATCCCGCATTAAGAGTTAGATACGATCTCAATAATTGGAAAAAGGAGATTAATGATAGTGAACTTGTCAAACTCCTCCATCTTAAAATAGCCCAAAAAATTTGTAGGACAGATGTGCTGAACTATTATTTGAGTGAAGAGGATTCTGTTAGGAAATTTATTTTATCAATGTTTTGGGGCGGAATTAGAAATAATTTTCTCAAATCTATAATCTCTGAAAATAAAGAGGAGCTAGCCAGGAAAATTTATACAATAGAGGGTGTTTTAAAATCAAAAAAGGCCGAAGTAATTGACTCATATTTGGAGGTTAATAGCGGAATACATGTTTGGGGTGTGGGTTTATCTTTCATTACGAAACATTTATACTTTGCTGATCAGGGTAAAAATTTTTTCATTTATGATAAATGGACCAAAAAGTTTCATTATGCCTATATGTTAGAATTTGATCGAAAAAGAGTTAAAGACTTTTTCTGTGATTTCGATTCCATCGAGTATAGCTCTGATTTGAGAATAAAAAAGGGTATGCATGGTGAGGCGTACTTTCATTTTTGTCATTCTCTTAGACACATTTTTCAGAAAGTAAATAAGAAATTAGAAAAAGCAGAACAGTTTAGAGAAGTTGGCGAATTAGAAGCATTTGTTTTTGGTGAAGGCGGCAGGGCTAAGAAGGAGAGTAGAACAAATCCAAGGCATTGGATTTTAGACTACATCAAGCAAAATAAGTAGTGAATATTTTTATACGTAAAGCATTTAATGACAACAAAAGAATCCACCTACAAATCCAAAATTGCATCCCGATATATTCCGGTAGATGCAGAACAAATTGGATTGAAAATTCCAGAAAGCGAATGCTATTTCGCTTCAATAAAACACGATGGACACCTGGCTTTCCTCTCTGTTAAAAAAGGAAATGCTCAGCTCTTCGATAGAAATGGAGAAAAAGTAAAAGTGCCTGCTTTAACCAAAGCCGCCGAAAGTCTAAAAGAAGATTGCGTTCTAGCTGGAGAGCTCTGCGTTTTTAAAGACGATCAGCCCACTTCACACCGTGAGGTGAATGCGTCGCTCGACAACCCAGATAAAGCGGACTTCCGCTTCGGTGCATTCGATGTGTTGGAAGTCAAAGGCGCCGCATGCGCTTGGGAAGCGGAAGAGAAGTTCAAGAATCTTTCAGAATGGCTCAAAGGAAACAAAGAGGTATTCGCCATTGAACAAAACAAATTCGAAAGCAGAAAAGACATCATCGCGTTCTTTAAATCAGCCGATGAAAACAATGCCGAAGGACTCGTTGTAAAACTGCCCAATGGCACTGCATACAAAGTGAAAAAGGTTCACCACCTCGACTTAGTAGTTCTCGGCTACGCAGATTCCAACGGTGAACAGGCCGGAGTGCTTCGCGAATTGCTTTTGGGATGCGCACTGGAAAACAATCAATTTCAAATCATCACCAAATGCGGCAGCGGATTCAGTGAAAAGGAAAGAACGGAGTTGGTCAAGCATTTGGAACCCCTCATCGTCTCTTCCGAATACACCGAAGTATCTGGAGCAAAAACAGCTTTCATTTTTGTGAAGCCAGAGGTGGTGGTTGAAATTTCTTGCCTTGACCTCATTAATGAGAATAGCAACGGCCCCATTAAAAAGGCGTTGTTGAGCTTCGATAAATCAACATACACCGTTGTTGGAAATGCCTCAACGCTCAGCGTTATTTCTCCCAACTTTATGCGTCTGCGAGATGATAAAAAAGCGAATGAGAAAGATGCCGGAACACTTCAAGCTTATGCGTTGTGTGAGCCATTAACAGCAGGAACTTCCGCAGATACAGGTGCAGCTTCTGAAATAGTCTTGCGCGAAGTATTCACCAAGAGTGGCAAAGGCGGCACTGCCGTTCGGAAATTCGTTGCGCTAAAAACCAACAAAGAAAAATCGGGCTCTTACTCGCCCTTCGTTGTGGTCTATTCTGATTTCAGTGCGGGAAGAAAAACACCGCTCGAACAAGAAATTTTCTTGTGTGAAAATGAGAAAGAAGCGGCTGCGAAAATTACAGCGCTGAAAGAAGAAAACATTAAAAAGGGTTGGGAACCATTCAAGTAATCAGTATGGGTAAGAATTTAACTTTTAGTATAGGGTCTGAAAAATTCGAAGCGGGAATCACCAAGGTGGATCGCGATAAAGTTTATGGATACGTTGAAGAGGTGGTCACTGATAAATCAGGAAATGTTTGCTCAACAGGTAATCTGCTAGACGATGGACAAACGCTTATTCTCTCAGGGTCTACTGCACTTAAAACTGTAGATGCAAACTTTGCAGAACAAGATAAGAAGGCATTGAAAACGGTTTACTTAGACGGAACAGATGCAACGCTTATTCCCTCTTCGTATGACGGAGAGATCAAGTTGGAAAAGGCAAGTCTCGAAGATTTGTTCAACTTGGAAATAACCACGGTGTACCAGTTAACGTGGGAAGACGCGACGGGTAAAGCGGGCATGCTGAAATGGTTAGAAGACGGAGCTGTTTTTCAATTTGTATTTAACTATCGCGCAGACTTTGATGGCGCAGATGCAATAGTGCTTTCCAGTCAAAATGAAGTTTTTGTCCTTACCGGACGACTGCTCGATTTTGAATATTTGGAAAACAAATCGGCCATTCCTCCAGTTGAGGAAGCCCCGCAAGAAGAGTCGGAAGAAGAGGTAGATTTTGGAATGCTTTAATTAAGAATAAAAATGAGAAGTATAATAAAGTTAATATCTCAAGTTCTAACGATCATTTTTGTTGGTTATCTACTCGCGTCTTTGAGACAAAAGCAGAAGTGGTATTATTACATGGTGTTCACCGTGATAGCCATTTTCTTAGGTTTTGCAGGCGGCGCTATTTTTTCTGTAATTTTTGAAGATTCTCGGGCTTTAGCGATCACAAAAGAGTTGAAGAGATATTGGTATTGGTACTTGATTTCTTTTGGACTAAGCTACTGGATCATGGACAAAGTAGTCATTTACATTCAAGAGATGATTTTTGAGGAAAGGGCGATACTAAAAGTTTCATTTTCTCAAAGATTATTGGGGACAATTCTCTCTGTTTTGCTCATATCTGTGTGTATAAGCGCAAATAGCTCAATCGCTTTTTGGATTGTCATGTTGGTTTTAGCTCGCGGAATATATATTGCTGTAAAGAAAGATGATGATGCGGTCTATCAAAAAGAATTATCGGAATTGGTTTTGAATAAAATCGAGGGTTTTGCCAATAAGTCAATTAATGAAAGGCAAAACCTCCTTCAAGAAAGAGTGTATTCAGATCCGGAGTTTCGAGCTTTTGCGAAGAAATACAATATGACCGAGGATGAGTTTGTAAGTAAGGTAAAAGCCTATAATAGTAAAGATCCGAAACGTTACGCTAAGTTGCTGAAGTATGACGTAGCAAATACAAGATGGTCGAAATTTATTAAATGAATATTATGTCAAGATACATACACATATCAGATACCAAAGGGCGCGACGCCGAAGTTGTTTTCACATCGAAAACGAAAAAGCCGAAGGTGAAGTTCGTTACTTCAAAAGGTGAAGAAGTCAACACTGTTCGCGTATTGAAAGGCGGGGTTCAGAATTCATTCGAAGGTATGACAAAAGTGCACGGCGATGGCGAGGCCATAGCGCAAGCCATGTTGAGTGGGGACCCAGAAATTGATCTTCAGTTAACAGGTAGATTCATTCAAGGAAGTTCACGCGTGTACATCGATTCATATCTCAAGCCCGTTTCAAGAATTACAAAAAAGGAAGTTGTTTACGCACCAGACGGAAGCGTGAAGGAAGAGCGCGTTCCTAAAGAACTCCTTGCCAATATTCTTTCGGAAATAGCGCTTAAACCAGGAAAGTTATTTCCAAAGAAAGACATGTTCAATAAATTGGTTTTTGCGAAGAAGTACCAATTGCATCACATCAATGGACTAACCTTCGACTTCTTGTTTGAAATGGCGAAAGAGTTACACGACAAAGAATCTTTAATGATGATTGGCGGTGGCGCCAAGGGCAATGAGCCGTTGGTCTTTCAAGACGGAGGAAAAACCTATCGCGCATTCCTGGAAGGAAGGGTTAAAGGCAACTCCTACCTATTGTTATTGCATTTGTCCAATCTAGAGTTGAAGAGTATTTAGTTTTCTTTGTCTTGCATTTTTTTTATTTCATGGATTAGTTCTTGATTTTGCTTTTTAAGCATTTCCAGTTCTGACTTTAGGATTTTTAAAATGTCTTTCTCACTGTCTTCAATCTGATCTTCTACCTGCGACATTTGGTCAATGAAAATACTATTGATGAGGGATAGTCCCAGTATACTTCCCGTGAAAACGATGAATACAAAATAGAATTTTGTAAAGTATATGAATCCTCCAGAATGGTGTAATTCTATTTCACCAACGACATCAGAAAATCCATCTCCACTAAATATTTTAAATATGGTAAAGAATGCATCAAAGGCGTTTTGGAAGTAACTGGGAGCGGCTGTCTTGAATAGAGATACGGAAATGAGAGATATAATTGTGGAGTAAATCATAAAGGCAAAAATGATAAAGGAGATGGATCTAAATGCCTTGAACATTTGTCTTGTAATTCGTTTGCCATTGGGAATAAATTCAATAATTCTCAGAAATTTAAACACCCGTAATGATCTCAAAGCAGTGAATCCTGCAAATATTTCTAAATCGTGAATAAACAAGATCCCAATACTGGGCATGGAAAGTAGAATTGAGAAAAAGTCAATCTTATTCCAGTTGTCCTTTAAAAAATGTCGCAGTTTGTGCTTGGCTTTTTGATCTTGAACCTTTATGAATATCTCAATTGAAAAAAAGAATGTAAAGGCTACGTCAAGATAATCAAACAGATTGTAATAGGGTGTGAGCGAGTTGAAAGTATGCAGGTAAATGATTGAGACATTTATTAAAATGAAAATAAGAATGGTTTTCTCGTTGTATATGATTTCCTTTAATTTATTCATGGTGTAAAAAATGAATTATTTTTATCCTCAAACGTATATACTCTTCAATTGCCCGAATATAACACCCCCGCCAAATATCATCCAACCTTCCTCTTCACCAAAATGTAATTTTGCCAATACGTTTTTGATGCATCATAAAGTTCCTTGCCCATCCCCCTCCGCGGAAAAGGCATCGAGTATCCTCCCGGATAGGCCGTGATGATTTGCCATTGGCCTTTTTGCCATTGCGCGATAATGGTGAATAGGCGGGTTTGAGGAAGTGCTTTGCGTTCTATGTAACTAATGATTTGGCCGTCACGAAACTCGGTCTTGATTTCATTGGCTTCGATTTCATTCCGATTTAAAATGCCCAACTCTCCAATTTCTTCTTTGTACTCAAATACAAAACAACTCCGCATCCGTCCTTGTTCCTTTTTTAAGGTGAGTGCAGAATCTGGAATGCATTTCATTAATGCGGTTAGGTCATGGATGAATGGCAGAAAAGTCCCTCCAGCCATTTTGCTGCCGTGGAGATGGCGTTGAAAGTGTTTTTCAGAAGAGTTTGAAAAATGGAACGTCATTGCTCTATTTCATTTACAGTAAATTTTTCGATGCAATATATACATTCTAATAGATTAAGTTTTCTATAGTTTCAGAGTGTTATTACTAAAAAAAATAAAAGCTTAGAAACTTATAATTCCAGAGATTAATCATATTGAATCGTATTTTATTTCTTTACTAATTTTTGATATGTTGTCGCTGATACGAAAGAACAAATATTATTACAGTTATTTGACAATAAGAATGTAATATTCTCGTATAAAGTATTGAATTCAGAGATAATCGCGCTTTATTCGAATTCATAAGTTACTGATTTATAAACGGTTTCACCCTTAATTCTGATTGCCATGAAAACCCAACGCAAGATCCTTTTTGGTCTCATCATGCTTACAACTATTTTGTCTGTCGTAAGACTAACTCTCTGGTTAACCGAAGATCCTTACTTTACTGGCCCATTAATTAAAATGGTTTACACAAATATCTTATACCTAGGCATTTTACCTTTAGTAGGTTGGATTTTATTGAAATCTAATGACAACCGTCATTGAAAGGCGAGAATATAAAGTAATCCATTTCCATTGACTGTGCATTTTTTGTAACAAGTTAATACGCTCATTTAACTGTTGTTAAGGAGCAGTCAGCTAAAAATTTTATCATTTCTAGGGTAATTTCTCACTTCAAGAAAGCCAATTGAAATCAATGTAATATCGAATTATCTCTTTGATGAAAATGCGTTGAGCTAATCGCAATATTTATATCAAAACCATATTCATCCCAAAACTACTTTGGACTTTTAAGTTCCTGACCAAATCATTATCTTCGTGGTATGAACAAAGTTTTATTTGTATGTCTGCTGCTATTATCCAATGTAGCATTTTCCCAACACCACCACCTTCCCAAAAACCACCAAAACGATCCCAATATTCCCAAATGGGCTGTGGAGATGTACAAGGATAATCCCAATGTCTCCAAGGTGAAGGAGATGTACGAGGCGTTCTATTTGGTGAATCCGTTTGTCAAGAACGAACACACACAATACTATAAGCGGTGGGTGAATGCCATCAAGAATCACCTGGAAGATGGTCTAGTGGTCATGCATGCTGCCGCTCCCAGAGGCGGCGGAAGCGCCGTCTGGAACTACTGCGGTCCTGAAGTGCACTATGCTGCGGATGGTTCAGAAGTGGAAATCAGCGAGCAAGCCAATGTGTATTGCCATGATCGTTCGTTGTCGAATAGTCAAATTCTATTTTGTGGCACGGAGTCGGGTGGGGTTTATAAGACAACCGATGGTGGAAACCATTGGACGCACATGACACACGACATGGCCATTGGAAGTGTTTCTGCCATTAAAATTCATCCTACCAATCCCGATATCGTTTTCTTCTCTGGAGCCAATGATATTTGGAAATCCATTGATGGCGGTGCCTCATGGTCCATATCTGGTCAAAGTAGTTTTCAATCGCTGAATGTATCGGCTTCTGAAATCATCTTTCATCCTTCCATTCCCAACATGCTCTTTGCTGCTACCAACCAAGGTTTGTATCAATCCATTGATTTGGGTTTGTCGTGGACTGAAAAACTGCCCAATGAATGCATGACGGTCAATTTTCAACCCCTTAATCCTGATGTGGTGTATACGGTTCATTATGAGCCATCGTTGGGGATCAGCAAATTTTACAAGAGCACCGATGGCGGAAATAGTTTTGTTATGTATGACAACGGATGGTTTCAAGAAAATTCTGGTTATACGAATGTCGAATTGTTGGGCGGCCACATGGCCGTTACGGAGGCTGATCCCAATCGCATTTACGTTTTGCTGACTGGTTACGGCACTTATGATGCAGGTGTTGAACTCAATGGTTGGATTGGAACTTACGTGAGTTACGATGCGGGCGAAACTTGGTCTAATCCCCATGGATTGATTGGTACCCCATACAACATTGATACGCACCCCAATTTGATGAACTTCTCAGCAGATGACGGCACGTATACCCAAATTCACTACAACACTACTATCATCGCTTCGCAATTGGATGCGGACAAGATATTAGTCGGTGGTTTGAATTTGTGGAAGTCGGAGGATGCAGGAGCTACCTATCAAGGTGTTGGCGGTTATATAGGTGGATTGCCTTATTTACATGTGGACCAACAAGAGTATCGCATTTACAAAACCAGCCCAACAACCGAAGAGATTTGGGGTTCCAATGATGGCGGTATTCATTTCAGCAATGATTTTATGCAATCATTCACCGCTAAGAACCGCGGTATTCGAGCAGTGAACCTTTGGGGATATGACCAAGGTTGGAACGAGGACATCATGGTGGGTGGTCGTTACCACAATGGGAACATGGGCTATTTGGAGAATTATGGCCCTGGAAATTATTTGTCTTTGGGTGGTGGAGAAGCACCAACGGGATATGTCAATTATAGCGATCAGAACAAAACCTACTTCAGTGATATTCAAGGCAAGGTTTTGCCAGAGTCCATTCAAGAAGTTCCGAGCAATTTCTCAGTCTCTATTTCACCCAACGAGAGTTATTGGAACAACGAATCATCGCGTATTATGTTCTCGCATCAATATTTTGATAAAGCTTATTTGGGAAGGGACAACAAATTGTATGTGAGCAATAATGCTTCTTCATTTTCTGTGCTTTATGAGTTCGGCTCTGACGTAGGAAATAAGGTGTTGTGGATGGAGCAATGTTACAGCATGCACAATGTTCTATTTGTTCAACAACGCGTTTTGAACGTTATGAAATTGTGGAAGTCTTCTGATTATGGAATGTCATGGGCTTTGGTGGATCAACCTTTGAATCAGAATAACATGTGCTTCACGGCTGGAGCTACGGATCAAGAGATTTGGTTGAGCTATCCCAACGCTTCAGTCAGTCAGCGTGTATGGCGCACCATAGATGGCGGTCAAAGTTGGATCAATATCACCGGTTCCGTTTTGGGCAATGCCAAACCATGGGCCATTGCGCATGCACTGGGAACCAATGGGGGAGTGTACATTGGAACTTCCAACGGTCGCGTGTTGTACCGAAATGCAACAATGAACGATTGGATGGAGTACAGTGATGGATTGCCAGTAAGCGGAGAAGCATTGCGATTGGTGCCTTTCTATCGCGATCAGAAAATTCGTTTCGCATCCTGGAATCTGGGCGTTTGGGAAGCTCCTTTGTATGAGCCAACCACAATGCTGGTTGACTTTGCAGCTGCGCAAGAACGTTTTTATTGTCCTGGGGAGTCCATCCATTTTGTGGATCATTCTGTTGTTCCAGATGGCGCTACTTACGCTTGGACTTTTGAAGGTGCAACGCCTGGAACGAGCACTGCGAAATACCCGACGGTGGTTTACAATACAACGGGTTCATTCAATGTTAGTCTCACGGTTACCTACAATGGTCAATCTTTGAGCAAAACCAAAACGCAATATATTTCGTCCATTGACGGTTTGTCCAGCCCCTTGATGGCGCAGGATTTCGAAAGCGGCGCAATTCCTTCGACTTGGCAATTCAAGCATCCTACAGGAGGCGGTTTCAATTGGAACATCAGTGACCAATGCAGTTCCTTTGGCAATGGAACATTCTCCATGAAGTTTGATAATTATTGGGTAGATGCTGGCGGAGATCACGATCAGATTTGGTTGGATAAATTTATCGTCAACGGCAATGCCGCATCACTGTCATTTGATGTTTCGTATGCGCAGTATGGAGGACAGTATTCAGATACGCTGGCGGTAGTGGTATCAACGGATTGTGGTGCATCGTGGGAGACGTTGTACATCAAAGGAGGTGACGAATTGGCGACAGCACCAGACAACACCGATCCATTCATTCCTGTTGCTGCGGAATGGCGAAATGAGAGCATCGCTTTGTCCAATTATGAAGGGCAAGAATTGATCGTAGCTTTTGAGAATATTGGTCGCTATGGCAATCAAATTTATGTGGACAATATTCAAATTGTCAATCCTGTGAGCATCGGTGAGCAGCATGAATGGGCTTTGAATTTGTTTCCCAATCCTGCAACCCATCAAGTTTCCATTTCATCCACCCAAGATTTATCGGGATGGAATTGGATGTTGGTGGATGCTTTGGGAAGGAAATGTCCTGTCGCCATAGAAACATCTTCTAACAAAACAATCATGTTGTTGGATGGACTCTCCGCTGGTTGGTATTCAGTGGTTGCTGTAAAAGACAATTTAAAGTGGGTTAAATCTTTTCAAAAAATCAGTCATGAGAAATAAATTCATTTTAATCGTGGTCATGTCCATGATCTCTTTGGTCGGATTTGCTCAAAAAGAAAAAGGCACCGCCAGTTACTACCACAATAAGTTTGATGGTCGTAAAACCAGCAGCGGTGAGGTGTTTCGTCAAAACTTGTACACCTGTGCGCACAAGACCTTGCCTTTTGGAACGATGCTCAAAGTAACCAATCTAAGTAATGATAGTACAGTTGTCGTAAAAGTCAATGACCGATTACCGATGCGCTCCAAGCGTGTGATTGATTTGTCCTTGGTGGCTGCCAAGCAGCTGAACTTTGTATCCAAAGGATTAACCAAAGTGGAATTGGAGAAAGTGAATCCTTAGGAGCAATAATTGGCGGTGCCCCGCATCACTTCGTTCGCGGGTCGGGCTTTTCGCTTGTATCTTTTGACAAGTCAAAAGGATACCGCTTTAATCCCTCACCGGGAGAGTGATGAGGAATGAAGGGATGAGGTGATGAGGTGATGAGGTGATGGGTGTTGAAGAGATGCGGCAGCGAGAGCAAATCTCCCCTCCTACCACGAAGTGGAAAGGAGGGGTGTCCCGCAGGGACGGGGTGGTCAGATTGTCCTGTCCTAAAATAGGTTTACAAAAAAAAGGGTTAAGCTAAATCAGGTATTAACAGCGATTGCGGTGATCATCTCCCCTCCTACCGCGCAGCGGAAAGGAGGGGTGTCCCGTAGGGACGGGGTGGTCTTTTTCAGCGCTCACGGGACGGGCACAGACGAGCTTCGCTGTCTGTGCATGGTGGTCTTTTAGATAAAAAAAATCCCCAATCACTCAACACCACACTCAAAAAGAATCCGTCGAATCACGTCGTCAATATTATTTTTAACCTCATCATTGCTGAATCGAATGACTTTGATTCCTTTTGATTGTAAATATTCTTCACGTCTCTGATCATGTGCCTGGCGCATGATGTTGTCATGAACCTTTCCATCAATTTCGAGAGCAATTTTTTTATTTGCTAAATAAAAGTCAACGATGTAGGGACCGATCCCGTGTTGCCTTCGAAATTTGAAATCTTGTTGTTTTTTGTTTAAGAATTTCCAAAGTCGTTTTTCAGATTTGGTGGCATTACATCTGAGTTCCTTTCTTCGCTCTTTTTGAATTTGTCGATTCATCAATTTCATTTTGTAAAAATTGAATCAAAGAACGATTTGTGCAAGAAACATATAAGGTGCATATAAACGGGGTGAAATGGAAAGTGTGCTCAGCGTATTTTAATGTCAGTGTTTTTTTTGCATTTAAAGACCACCTCGTCCCGACAGCGGAGCTCGTCTAGTGTCTCGTCCTAAAATAGATTCACAAAAAAAAGGGACAAAATGGAAAAGAATGTAAACCCAAGCTGTATGATACAATTTACTAAAAACGGTAAAGCTAAATCAGGCATTACCAACTGACCACCCCGTCCCGACAGCGCTTACGCTCGTCGGGACACCCCTCCTTTCTTTTACTCCGTAAAAGCAGGAGGGGAGATGTTCCACTCATCCCTTCATTGCGAATGGCATTTCATACTCTCGCAACCTCATCCCCTCATTACCTCATCACCTCATCACCTCATCACCTCATCACCTAGCAATCATCACCGACCCTCCAATAGCATCCTTTTTCCCAGTTCCGCAGGTGGTTTCGTATTCAAAAGTGTAATAGTAAGTTCCTTGGCTTTGATCATCGGGTTTCCAATAGGGTGTGCTATCTGAACTTTGAAAAATAGGGCTTCCCCAGCGGTTAAAAACATTCAATTGATAAGTCTTGAAATACTGACGAGTGTCTTCTTCTGGTTGATCTTTCAAGAATGGTCGCCATTGCGCATTCAATGTATCTCCATTCATAGAAATGATATTGGGGAATGCCAACATTGTGGGATCGAAATCAATGTTGTTGTTGGCGGGTACATTGGTAAAACCGTTGGACTGACAGCCATTGTCTGGATTGGTAATCACCACATAGTAATCGCCCTCTGCCAGAACATTGGGATAATTGTTGCTGGACATGTCTTGCTGAATGCTTCCTAGAACAGAGGTCCATTGTGCATCCCAATTGGTCAGGTTCACTGTGTAGTTGTCCAATACAACAACAGGATTCAGACAACTGATGGTGTCTGCATCGAACCAAGAAATTATTGGTGATATGGTATCTATGCTCACATTGAAAGTCTCAACTGAACTGCAACCATTAAGGTTGTTGGTGACTTCCACTTGATAGTTTCCTGCTTGATTGATGTTCACATTGTCTTGGCTTAAGGGAACATTAATGTTTTGACCATTGGGTCCTGACCAATCATAGCTGTTGTTGTTTAAGTCAACGGCAACACTGAGATTTATACTTGGCGAAAAACAATTAATCTCGGTGATGTTGGACGGAGTCGTGGTGGGAACAGTTTGATTCACATCAACAGTCAGCGTGAAGGCGTCTTGACATTCTTCTGAGAAATAAGCGTTGACCGTATAGGAACCTCCTGCATTGACATTTACATTGGGTTGATTGGGAGCAGATGTAATGTTGCCTCCGTTGGTAGACCAAATGTAAATGGTGCCTGCGCTATTGGTGCTTGCGGCAAGTGTTAAAGCGTTGTCGGCGCAGGTGATGAGTGAATCGTAATTGACGAACAAAGAAAAATCACTGTAGTCGGCATTGACGATCACTGTAGCAGTATCAAAACACTGATTGTCATAATCTGCGGCAATGTAATACGTTCCTGCAGTGGAAGTATTCAATGTCGACAAGGTATCACTTCCCAAAATTTGCCCATTGTCCGTGAACCATTGATAACTGAGTCCAATGAAATTTGACGAAGTATTAACGGTTGCCAAAGTATCTGAGCATTGCAATATGGCAACAGGAGGGACAGTGATCTCAAGGTCCTCAATATTGACAGTGATGCTGCTGGATTGCGGAAGTCCGCAAAGGTTGGTGAAGTCAACGGTATAGGTTGTAGTGACGGATGGATTTGCCGTAGGATTGGGAAGAGTTGGATCTGATAAACCAATAGATGGTGTCCATGTATAGTCTCCATTGATTGATGGTCCGGCATTGAGTTCTATGGTGGTTCCGGGACATGCTTGCAATTGAGAGGCTGAGGCAAAAATATTGGGCTCCAAGCAAACGGTTTGCACATTGGTGGCTCCACCTGTTGCCGCAGTAAATCCCCAATAGACATAAGATTGACCATTGAAGATTTCATTGGCAATATCGATAGTAGCCTGTGTCCTAAAAATACAATCGTAGTACACCTGAATCAATTGAGCTGATGCATCCCATTTGATTTGAACAACGTGGTTCTGTCCATCTTCTGTATTGGCATTGAAAGCACTCATTTGGACCGGACCCGAAAGATTGTTGCCTGTGTTGTGGTTGATGTCTCCATTTTTTTCAATGGCAATGTGGTCATAAGTAGGGTCGCCGGATTCATTATTTTGCCAAGTGTCAAATTCAATGCCCAGAGAGGTTGTAAACGATTGATAACCCAAGCCACCTCCGCTGGTTCCAAGTGCATCGTTACCAAGATTTTGCAATACGAAACAAATTCCATCAGCACCATTGGCATCTTGGTTTCCGAGGTTCATGTAAAAAGTGATATCAAAATCCTCTACAAGATTAATTAAATCGGCATACCAAACGGTTCCATTTTGATTATTCCAAATATCGGTTAACTGATAGCAGTCGTTTCCGGT
>CANNHA010000013.1 GCA_947504275.1 Flavobacteriales bacterium | reverse complement strand
CCGAAGACTCAGGACCGTAGATCTCTATGATACGGCCTTTGGGGTAACCACCAATACCTAGTGCACTGTCCAATCCTACAGATCCGCTAGGGATGACTTCCATCGCTTCAACGGCATTGTCTCCCAACTTCATCACAGCCCCTTTGCCAGAGGTTTTTTCCAATTTTTCCATGGCCATTTGAAGGGCCTTTAATTTTTCTTTGTTTACTTCAGACATTGCGTTAGATTTTTAAGTTTTACAAATATTTTCATCTCAGCTTGTAACCAATTTACAACGGTCAATTTTTTTCTTTATTGGGATAAAGATCTTTGATGACCAAGAATGCAACGAGGTAAACGCTGGTGAATATTGTGGCATACCAAAGAGATCTGTTGGGCTGTATTCCTAATCCCTGTGCATTCTCGATAAAGTGCTCGTACAATCGTTGTCCTATATACCAACTCAATAAAAAGAAGACCGGACTCAGGATTAAATACCAAAATTGAAATCGCTTTGACATGTTTAAATATTTCTGCGAATTTCAGTTATCTTTTGCTTGACAGCTTCTTTTTAAGGGAAAACTTTATGCGTGATTTATGAGCAAAATAGGTCGTTTTTCCACAATTCACCAATGAATCAGAGTGAATAGCAAGGCATAACTTTTGGTTTATGCCTTTTCCAATCTTAAACCTTGCTCATCCCATTTGGCATAAGTGAAGTGCTGTATCCAATCTCCAAGGTTGATGTATTGACTATTGGCGGTTACCTCCATGATTTTGGGGTAGTGACGATGCCCAAAGACATAATAGTCATGATGGGTTTCTTTCTCGATGCTTTGACAATATTGAAACAACCATTCCTGCGCACCATGAAAAATCTTGTCCTTTTCCAATCCCTTCCCTCGACTGTATCCGGAAAGGCTAGAGGCCAACCAAATGCCAAAATTGGGATGAAGCCTTGCAAATAGCCATTGGCACAATTGCGAATCAAAGAATCGTTTCATGAATTTGTAACTATGATCACCAGGACCTAATCCATCTCCATGACCGATGTACATTTTTTGTTCGTTGTATTCAATAACAATGGGTTTGCGGTGAAGGATGATGCCACATTCTTTTGGCAGATAATCAAAGATCCACATATCGTGGTTGCCCGTGAACCAATGCACCTTGATGCCTTGGTCTGTCAGTGTGGCTATTTTTCCCAAACACCGAACAAATCCCCTGGGTACCGCTCTTTTGTACTCAAACCAAAAATCAAAAACATCACCCACCAAAAATATTTCATCCGCATCCTTGGATACTTCATCCAACCAAGCGACAAACTTTTTCTCACGAACCAAACTGGCTTCGTGATTGGGGCTGCCGAGGTGAAGATCTGAGATGAAATATTTTTTCTTCATTAGCGCGTCAAATTCTTGGATACAATTTTAAATGGATCCATGGCTGCAATGTTCACCTTGAACATGATGTATTGATAAGGCTTGATACCCAATTGCGTACGTGTGTCTTTTAATTCTTGAGACATCACTATCGGCGCGTAAATTTCAACCACATCCTTCACGATAGGGAAAATCACTCCTGAACTGAACAACCATTGGCTGTTGTAATTATTGCGGTCAAGAATTCTGCTGTCGGACAAAATGAAATTGATATTGCTTTGTTGTCCATACATCGCAGTTGTATATAAAGACAATGGGAACTTAAAGGGTAAGCGGTATCTGACTTGACCTGAAATCATTCTGATATCAAATCTTCTTCCAGTTGGTGTATAAAGCATACCGTGGCCATCTTGTATTTGTCTGCTCAAAGCTCCTTCTGTCTCTGTTCTGCCAGAATAGAAATTGTTGAAAGTGAAATCAGTCTCGGCAGTTGCGCCCTCGGGATTAAATGCTGCTAATGTTCGGTAGTTGTTTACTCCGCTGAATAATATAAAGTCAATGGTTCGCTTGGCATTGTTGCGGTTGTAGTTGTAGGAGTACTTCATCTGAGTGGTGCGTTGATCACCATCCCACTTTCCGTTTTCAATTGCTCCCGTCCATTGCATTTGGTATTCAATTCGGTGCTGCAAACCAAAGTTGCGACCTGTCTGTATTGTTGTTTGCGCAAAGTCTTGCACTTGATTGCTTTGGGTTTCGCTTCCGGTGATATTGGTGGTGTGCATTTTCTTCAATACAATTCCTGCCAATTGCACGTCAAAATTGAATTTGTTGTGGTAACGCTCTGGTCTTCCTTTGGTGCTAAAGGTGATGTAGGGTTTTACTGTTTGGTACTTGGAGCGGAAGAAAACATCGGTGCCATTTAAGTTCTCTGTTAAATCAGTAAAGTAGAACTGTTTGGCATTGGCACCAAAAGTGAACTTACCTAAACGTAGGCTCGCCTTGGCCATTCCGGACAAATCTTTTTGGTGGATACTATACAACGGAGTAACCGACCACTGCCATCTTCTGTTGAAAACGGTTTTGTTATGAAAGACAACACCGGCCATGAATTTATCATAGTTGTTCCAACCCAAAACAGGTACCCAATAAATTTGTGTTGACTGATCATTGGCAATTCCAGTGAAGGGTTGAAAGTCTATTTTTTCCAATCTAGGAGCCAATGAACCTTTGCGGAAGGTGTTGTTGGTCAAGGATAATTCAGGGATTGATTTTTCACTATTGATTTGAACCTTGGGTTTAGTTTGGTTATTGTAGTCATTGATATCAAAAATCACTTTGCCCACATGACCGGGCTTCAAGACATTGGTCCATTTTGTTTCTTTTTTTCCGTTCTTGTATTCAATGGTAACGGAGCATGGTCCTTCTGTCTGTCCCGTATTCATTACTCTAGCTTGGTAGAAGTAATCCACTTTATTGCCTTCACTTAATTTGGTGGTTTGGTGTTTCTTGTCCACATTTATGAGTGAGTAATCTGCATGACCTTTGCCTTCAATAAACTCGTCAAAAAACCAATCCAAATTTTGTCCTGTAGTTTTCTCAAATGTTTCTTTGATGTCAGTCGGTTGTGGATGTTTGAATTTCCATTGGGCAAAATAGGTTTGCATGCATTTGTCAAAAAGTTCTTCACCCAAATATTGTTGGAGGTAATAAAAGACAACAGCTGTTTTCTTGTAAACATTTGCGCCATAGTTGATGCTCAAATAGTCATCGGAGTGACAACGCAATGGTTGATCGATGTCATATGCGGCGGTGAGCATGTAGGTCAGTTGAGACAAGTTGCGCGCATCAAATGAGGGCAATTGAAAACTCTTGGCCAAGAACTTTGCACCGATATTGATGCTGGCACTTTTTGAACCGTATTTGGTCATCAGGTATCTGTCCTCGTTGAAAGAATTTAATCCTTCATCCATCCAAGCGTTATCACGCTCATTGCTTCCCAATATACCATAGAACCAATTGTGACCAACTTCGTGCATGATAACCGTCTCAAGCTGCAAGGTGTCTCCTGCGTTCCCAATAACGGTTACGTTAGGATATTCCATTCCACCTCCAGCGCTGATAGTTCCATCTACTGCTGTAACTTGTGTATATGGGTAATCCCCATTCCATTTGGAATAGTAGAAGGTTGCATCGTTGATGTATTCAATAGCATTCTTCCATACTTTTTTGTTATCAGGGGTAAACATCGCCCAAGTGGTTACCTTGGTTTTGGTGTAAGGAGTTTCCACACTGCCTTTTCTTACAATCCATCTTTTGTCAGCAAACCATCCAAAGTCATGTACATTTTTTTGTTTGTATTGAATGGTCTTCCATTCGCTGCTGCTCTCAGGAAATTCTGCGCCAAATGAAATGGAATCGGCTGGTTCATCTTTTTTACTCAATTCATCCAACCAAGCAAGTTCAGAAGCCGTTTGTAAATTGCCCGTTGCACCTACCACGTAGTTTTTGGGCAATGTGATGCTCACATCAAAACTTCCGTATTCACTGTAGAATTCTCCTTGGGTGAGGTAAGGCATAGCGTGCCAACCATTACGGTCATAAACTGCAGGCTTAGGATACCACTGCGTGATTTGATAGCTCTGCCCAATGTGGCCCAATCTTGAGATACTCCCGCTAGGCAATTTTACACGGAATGGCGTCGTAATGGTGATGGATTGTCCAGGTTGCAATGGTTGCTTTAAATACAAAATACCAATGTCAATATGCTGCGCATCCAATTCCCAATTGATTTTTTCATTGTTCACTTTAAAGTCCAAAGAATCAATAAAACCTTTGTCTTCTTTCAAGGTGCTGTAAAGGACAAAATTTCTATCGCGTGCCAATTGCTTGGCCAATGCAGTGTTTTTGTTTTTGTAGGCATTGGGCCAAAGATGCATGTAAATTTTATCCAATGCATCTGGGCTGTTATTGGTATAAACCAAAGTTTCATAACCAGAGAGAAAATGGTTTTGATCATCCAATTTTACACTGATGGTGAAATTGACGTCTTGTTGGAAATATTCCTTTTGTCCAAAAGTGGTTAGCCCAAAGAAAAGGGCGAAAGTGATTAATGTATACTTCATGATTATATGTTCTTGGCAATCAATTGTTGTAGGTTTTCTCCCATGGCATCGTTGCCATGCGCAATTACTTTTCCTGTTTTATCGAGGAGAATGGGGTAGGGAATGGCTTCAATTCCCCATTGATAGGTGACCAAACTTTTCCAACCTTTTAAGTCGCTCACATGGTTAGACCAAGTCAATTTGTCTTGCGCAATGGCTTGTGTCCATGCGTTTTTATCGGAGTCTAAAGAAACAGAAAAAACCTCAAATCCTTTTGATTTGAAACTGTTGTATATGGAGACAACTTCAGGATTGGCTCTCCGGCATGGTCCACACCAAGAGGCCCAACAATCTACCAGAACTACTTTTCCTCTTAAATCTGTCAATGATTTGTTTTTGCCATTGGGATCTGGTAATGTGATGTTGGACAACTCCTGACCTACGGCAATCGCTTGATCCAAAGCTTGTCTCTTGGGGCCATTTATTTCTTCAGCAATGCTGTTGACATATTGTACAAAACTGTTGAAGTACTCACTCTCCGCCATGCTGGTTTTCAGAGCTTCTGCAACCTTGATAAATTGATCATGGTGCAACGTCGGATCCAAATATTGCAATGCAACCAATGCACCAGGTTCAGTATGATTACCATCTAACCATTTGAGAACTTTCTTTTCTATTTGATTGCGCAAGTCCAAGTTGATTTTCTTAAAATTGGTATCCTCCTCTTCCATGGCCATCGTGTTCATCAAACTATCCATGATGGGGTTGACCTCTTTTGAAAAGAGCGCTAATTTCTCGGAATGAGGTGAGCCCTTCACATTGCTGACATTGCGCAATTGTCCAAATTGCCCTTCAAGTTCCACGCTCTCCGTGCTGTCCGTGATTAAGATGAAAAAGTCGTTCTCACCCAACCCCAATCGGTAAATGTCTTTAACCAATCCTTGGTGAGGTCTCAATTCAAACTGCTCGTCTTTACCAATGACGGTGCTATCCAGAATGATATCTTCTCCATCTCGGAAAGCATACAAGTACAAGGTTTGACCTTCACCACCGTGAATGGTTCCTTTGATTTTTTGTTGTTCTTTACTGCAACTGAAAAATGCGGCAAGAAGAAGAGAAAATATAATTGTTTTTTTCATTCTGAAAGTATTTTTTGTACGATTCCCGATGCTGTTTTAGGGTTGGCCTTACCCCCTGATTTTTTCATCAGCTCTCCCATGAATAATCCAAGAAGTCCTTTGTTTCCAGCTTTAAAAGCAGCTACTTTATCCGGCCATGCGGCAATGACTTCACGAGCCATAGACTCAATGTCATCATCATTGGCGTCTTGTATCAAGTTCAGTTCTTGGGCTACTTGTTCGGCTACTTTGTTGGGTTCATCAAAGAGCACAGGTAGAATTTTTTCAGCTGCTGCTGATGAAGAAATTTTTCCTGATTTAATCAACTCAATGATTCCCGCTACCTGCGGAGGTGTTAGTGTCATGTCTTGAATATCCATTGCCCTTTCATTGAGCAATGCCTTGATAGGTCCCATGAGCCAATTAGCGGCTGTTTTGAATTCTGTTGTAATAGCAGTCAAAGTCTCAAACCAAAGTGCAGTTTCTTTTTCAGCAGTGATAACCAATGCGTCGTATTCTGTTAATCCCAAATCTTGGATATACTTTTTAACCAATGCTTGAGGCAGTGATGGCATATTTTCATGAATCATTTTGATTTGCGCATCTGTGATTACGACAGGTAGTAAATCAGGTTCAGGAAAGTATCTGTAGTCATGCGCTTTTTCTTTGCTTCTCAATGAAAATGTAGATCCGTTGGCCGCGTCAAAACTTCTGGTTTCTTGAACAATCTCTCCTCCAGCCTCTACAATTTCTATTTGTCGGCGCATCTCAAACTCAATGGCGCGTTGCACATTGCGAATGGAGTTCATGTTTTTTACTTCGCAGCGGGTGTTGAATTGTGTATCGCCTTTTTTTCTCACTGAAATATTTGCATCACAACGCATGGAACCTTCTTCCATGTTACCATCGCAAATGTCCAGATAGCGCACCAATTTCCTCAGTTCTGTCAAATAGTTGTAAGCTTCTTTTGAGCTTCTCATGTCCGGTTCACTCACCACCTCAATCAAGGGAACACCCGCACGATTCAAATCAATTAAGGTATCAAATGGATCCTGATCGTGCATGCTTTTTCCCGCGTCCTCTTCCAAGTGCGCGCGCGTTATGTTGATGCGCTTGGGTTGGTCATTTTCATCTTTGATGTCCAAATAACCTCCCGTTAAAATGGGCGTTTTGTCCTGCGTGATTTGGTAACCTTTGGGTAAATCCGCATAGAAATAATTTTTACGCGCAAAATAAACATCTTGGTGGATGGTCATGTCCATGGCTAAACCCAATTTAATGGCATGGTCAAATGATGTTTTGTTCACCATGGGTAAAGTTCCAGGATGACCTAATGTTATTGGACTTACCAAAGTGTTGGGCAGTTCACCAAAAAGATTGGCATCGGCTGCATATGCTTTGGATAAGGTCTTCAATTGCATGTGCACTTCTAAACCTACAACCAATTCATATTGATCAAGGGGCAGCGCTTTTATATTTTTTTCTTCCACCAGAGATTCCATTCTGTTTCTTCTTCTTCGTTGATTTGTAATACAATGGGCAAATAAAAAATAGGCATGCCCTTCCAGTCAATCATATCCTTGATGCGCATGGCATCTTTTTCTGTGGTTACCCAGGCTTCCACACTGCCGCCAAAGTTAACCATTTTGGTCTTTAAGTTTTCCAAATCATTGTCGTCAAAACGATGATGGTCTGTAAAGTTTATCGCTTCTCCAAGGTGCATCCGTTCTGCCACTGATTGATGAAAGCTTTTGGGATGCGCAATACCGCAAAAGCTACCCCAATTTTTGAAATCATTTTGATGGTGATCAAATACAGGCAGCATCTGCAAGTAGGCTGTATGAAAGAAAAACACAGGCGCATCACTGAATGCCCGCACCTTTGCTATCATGATCTTTTTTTCTTCATGATTCAATTGTGAAGGTGATCCTGTAAAGACGATGACATCAGCCACTGATGCCCTGGATTTTAAATCCCTTAATCCTCCCCAAGGCCAAAGATTGTCATTGTAAAATGGACTCGAGTAACGAGAAAGTAGTACGTTGATATCCCCTTTTAAACTGCGGTGCTGAAAGGCATCATCCAGAATGATACATTCTGTTTCGGGATGTTGTTGATGAATTTGGACGGCTGCCTCCCAGCGCTTTTCCCCAACGTAAGCAATTGTATTGGGATGATGCAAAGCGATTAACTTGGGTTCATCTCCTATCTCATCTGCAGTGCTCTGGGTTTGGATTTGTCTGATTCCCTTTGTTTTGCGTCCATACCCTCTAGATAGAAAGGCTACGCGGTGATTTGTCTTCAATTGACCGATGAGCAGATCGGTAAAAGGCGTTTTTCCAGATCCTCCAATGGCCAGATTGCCAATGACAATTGTTTTCACAGGAGCTGACCGGGATTGGAAAATACCAAATTCATAGCACCAATGCCTTATGAAAATCACAAGTTGCAACAGGGCAGATATTAGGCGGCGGATGAGAAGCATGAATGCGTTAAATTGCGCATTGCAAATTACGAAAGAGATGACAACGATTAACGAAGTAATCCAAAAGCTGGAAGAATGGGCTCCATTGTCCTTGCAAGAATCCTATGACAATGGCGGTTTGATATTAGGCGATGGAGCGGAACCAGTGCTAGGCGTATTGATATCCCTGGATTGCACAGAAGACATTGTCGCAGAGGCCATCAGCAGAGGATGCAATTTGATTGTGTCCCACCATCCCATTGTTTTTTCGGGACTTAAAAAGTTGAATGGAAAGAATTATGTAGAAAGAACCATTATCAAGGCCATTCAAAATCGAGTGGCCATTTATGCCGTTCACACAGCATTGGATAATGTGCACACTGGAGTCAATCAAATCATTGGTCAAAGATTGGGAATGAAGGATATGAAGATTCTTAGACCCAAGAAGGAACAGTTGTTAAAATTGACGGTTTATGCACCGGTTGATCAAGTCTCGTTACTCGAGAAAGCTTTGTTTGATGCCGGAGCGGGAAGGATTGGAAACTATGATCAGTGCAATTTTTTAACCAGAGGAGAGGGCAGTTATAGACCATTACCTGGGTCTAGTCCCTTTGATGGAGTCATTGGAGAACGCAAAATTCAAGAGGAGGTGAGGTTGGATGTTTTGGTGCCGATGCACCAAAGGAGCAGGGTGCACAGGGCAATGATGCAGACTCACCCCTATGAAGAGGTTGCACATGAATGGGTGATGTTGGAGAATGCTCACCAGGAGATTGGATCAGGGATGATAGGTCATTTGGCAAACCCAATGGCAGCAACTGATTTTTTGAGGTATCTGAAGGATAGAATGGGATGTGCTTTAATAAAGCATACAAATGTTACCAAAGATGTCATTCAGAAAGTGGCTTGGTGCGGTGGTAGTGGAGACTTTTTATTGGAAGATGCCATAGGTCAAGGGGCTGACATTTACATCAGTGCTGATTTTAAGTACCACCGTTTTTTTGATCACAACGATAGAATCATGATTTGTGACATTGGGCATTTTGAAACGGAATCTTGTGTTATTGACCTACTAAATGATTGGTTTACAGAAAAATTTACTACTTTTGCTATCCACAAAACGGAGATTGTAACCAATCCCGTTAATTATTATTTCTGAAATGGCGAAAAAGATCATCAAATCCTCGAAGCCTGCCCAGAAAGCCACTAAGGTTGCGAAACCTGCGGTTAAAAAGGCAGTCAAGAAAGAGGTTAAGAAGACTCCGCCGGTAAAGAAAAAGATTGAAGTGAAAGCAAAGCCGGTGAGTAAAGGCAAATCTGTAGTTGCAAAAAAGGCCAAGCCTGTTGCAGCTGCTAAAGCAAAGGCATCGGAGAAAAAAAATGTGAAGAAAGCAATGCCTGCAAAAACAACAAAAGCACCCGCCAAGAAAGCGGTAGTCAAAAAGGCTGTAGCGGCCAAACCGGTCGCGACAAAAAAAACAGTAAGTAAGCCATCTCCTGCAAAGAAGGCTGTCGCTAAACCAGCAACCTCCAAAAAGGTTGTTACTAAAACACCAATTAAAAAAGAAACAAAGCTAGTTTCAAAAGTTCCAATCAAAAAGGAGACAAAGCCTATGGGAAAAGCCAAGGTGGTTTCGACTCCTAAGAAATTGGAAGTTAAGCCCACCAAGGCGGCAGTTGTTGGCAAGAAGAATACTGCAGTTAAGAAGGTTGTTCAAGAAGTTGTTGCTGTAAAGCCAACTCAAACAGCGGCTCCTGTTGCAAAGAAGGCAAGTCCAAAAAAGGTTGAGATAGAAAAAGTTAAATTGACACCTGAGGAAGCCCTTTTGGCTGAACGTCCCAAACCACGCATGGTGGAATATGTCAGAGAGGCTAAACCCACTGCTAATCCAGTATTTGTTGTAACCCCTGAAGGAATGGCCAATGTGAAGTTTGCTCCCATGGCCAAAGTTGAAAAAAATGAAAAAAAGGAATCCCAAGAAAATATGAAAACCACAAATCGTTTTGCTTTTGTCGAAGGAGACAACAAGAACAGCGGAATTACCATCGAAAACAAGCTTAGAGCCCTTTACGATGTTCAGTTGATTGATTCACGCATTGATAAAATCCATGCGACACGTGGCGAGTTGCCGCTCGAAGTTGAAGATTTAGAGAATGAAGTAGCGGGTCTTCAAGTTCGTGTTGGAAAAATGCAAGATGAGGCAAATGCGGTGGAAGAGGATATCTCGGCAAAGAAGCAAGGTATCAAGGATGCGGAGTCTCAGATTAAAAAGTACAAAGAGCAGTTGGATAAAGTTAAAAACAACCGTGAATACGAAGCATTGAACAAAGAAATTGAATTCCAAGAGTTGGAGATACAGTTGTTTAAAAAGAAAATCAGAGAAGCTGAAATGTTGCATGAGACCAAGTTGAGCAACTTGGAGGGAAGTCAACAGAAATTGGAGAACAGAACCAATGACTTGGATTTTAAGAAGAAACAACTTTTAGAAATCATTGCTGAAACAGAGCGTGAAGAAGCTGTATTGTTGGGCAAGAGCGCGGAAGCCAAGAAATTGTTGGATCAACGCTTATTGGATTCTTACGAGCGCATCCGCAAAGGAGCCAACAATGGATTAGCTGTAGTGCCTATCGATCGTGAAGCTTCTGCTGGTTCTTTTATTCATATCCCTCCCCAAAAGCAAATGGATGTAGCTGCTCGCAAGAAAGTAATCGTTGATGAGCACAGTGGACGAATTTTGGTGGATAGTATTTTAGCCAATGAACAATTGGAGAAAATCAATGCCATGTTGATCAAAGAGTTGGGCAAGTAATTGTTAGATATTGAATACGAAAAAAGGGGCTTTTGCCCCTTTTTTATTTTCTGTAATATGGTATTAAGAAACAAAATTGGCAATCAGCTGCTCAACCCCTGGATAAAAGGATACCAATTGGAAATCGGGTGATTTCATTCCTTTGGTGAGAACTCCTGTAAAGTGGAAATGGCATCCGCTATCTGTGAAATGCTTGGATATTTTCTTCAAATAATCAGGCATCATTATGGGAAGTGGATTGGTGGTTAGAATGGAAATGAAATCTACTTCTCCTAAACGTTGATGCACTTGAATCAAATCCTCTAGAGGGACGCTTTGTCCCAAGAAAATGGTTTTGTATCCGTTGGATTTGAAAATATGCTGAATCATGATCAATGATATTTCATGAATCTCCAATTCAGGCAAAAACAAAACCAAACTTCTCTCTTTGGTCACAGGTGAACCTTTGAGGTTCTCAATTTGATGAAACAACTTTTGTCGAATGAGACAAGAAATAAAATGCTCTTGCGCAGGGCAGATGGCATCTGCTTGCCACATTACTCCGATTTCATGAAGGAATGGAAGGATTACTTCTACAAAGGTTGCTGACAATCCTTTGGCCTCTATAAAACTGTCCACCACACTGCTGAAAAGATTTTCATCATAATTCAACATGGCAATTTTCAGGACATGTTGGTGGTGATTGTCAGGGCCGTTGTCTTTGTCATTCACTTTTAAAATAACATCCTTCACCTCTTGTTCAGTCATCTTGGCGATGTTGGATATTTTATGTCCCAGACCAATCAAAAGCGAAATGTTGAGCAGCCTTTTTAAATCGTTATCCGTATACCTCCGTATGTTGGTGTCGGTGCGATCTGGATGCAGCAAGTTGTACCGCTGTTCCCAGATTCTGATGGTGTGAGCTTTTATTCCAGTAAAACTCTCCAATTCTTTGATGGTAAAAACCTGTTCTCTCACAACGTTATTTTCACCATAAACCACTCAATTGCCTGATTTGTTCAATTCCTTGCTTATTTTGCAACAGAAAAGCAAAAACAAAATCTTTTCGTAAGAAATAGAATGAAAGTAACTTTGTTTGAAAACAAGGAGATAGCTGATTTATTTCCAATTGCGATGACACGGCATGTGGCTGAAATCCGATGGGGTAAGTTGACCATACAAGAAAAGTGGGGTCACTACTTTGAAGAAGTTCAATTGCATAGTGATCGTGATTATTTGGGATGGACAGCTGAACATTCTGGGGTTTGGATTTTGGGCAATATTGTTCCCAATCCTGCATTGGTTGATTGTATCAACAACCTTCTTCCAGGTCAGTCATTGTTTCAAGAAAACGAATTGTTGGCCTATCATACTTTTGAACATGAACCAAAAGATGCTGTTGAGTGCACTGCACCCTTTGTAAAATTGAAGCAACTTTCTGACCTGTTTTCTCTTTTGGGAAAAATTATTTGTGATGACTACGACAATTTGGAGACCAATAACTTTCATCATCAAGTACCTGCCGGCGTTACCATTATTGGCGATTCTTCGCAGTTGATGATTGCATCTGACGCCAAGATTCAACCTGGTTCAATATTGAACTGCTCTGAAGGTCCAATCATAGTTGATGCGCAAGCTGAAGTGATGGAAGGCAGTATGGTGAGAGGACCTTTTTATCTTGGGAAAAAAGCAACATTGAAAATGGGAGCCAAAGTGTATGGACCAACAGCCATTGGCCCTGAATGCAAGGTGGGTGGTGAGGTTTCCAATGTTTTATTTTTAGGATTCAGCAATAAGGCACATGACGGATTTCTTGGTAATGCGGTGGTTGGTGAGTGGTGCAATTTTGGTGCTGACAGCAATTGTTCTAACCTGAAAAACAACTACAGTTTGGTCAAGCAGTATTCATATGCTACAGGTAGAGAAGAAAATACAGGTTTGACATTTTGTGGAGTCGTGATGGGAGATCATAGCAAATGTGGCATCAACACGATGTTCAATACCGGAACTGTTGTGGGTATTGCTGCCAATATTTTTGGTGGAGGATTTCCAAACAAACACATCCCTTCATTCTCTTGGGGAGGGTCGGAGGATCTAGTGCCCTATGATTTTGAAAAGGGCATTGAAACCATTCGTGTTGTTAAAAAGAGAAGAGGTTTAGAATTGTCTGACAGGGAGTGGCATGTTTTGTCAGAGATACATCGTCAATTTGGTTATAAAAAATAAAAGTGGGCCACAAAGGCAGTAGGTCAATTTTGGCATTGCTGTTGAGATTGGGCCAAAAGAAAATTGTGGGCATGGAAGAATCATTTTTTAATTTATTACCAGAAGACATGGCGGATCATGAGTATATCCCATTGATTACGGCTGAGGATGAAGATGCTATGGACAAGGAAGAAACCCCAGCGGTACTTCCCATTTTACCATTGCGAAATACGGTTCTTTTTCCAGGTGTTGTTATCCCCATTACTGTGGGCAGAGATAAGAGTATCCGTTTGATTCAGGATGCCAATAAAGGAAAAAAGACAATTGGTGTTGTAGCGCAAATCAATCCAGACATTGATGAGCCAGGTTTTGATGACCTTTATAGAATAGGAACGCAGGCTACCATTATCAAAATGTTGAAAATGCCCGATGGAAATACCACGGTCATTTTGCAGGGAAAGAAGCGTTTTGAAATTCAAGGAATGGTTGCCTTGGATCCTTATTTCAAAGCCCAAGTGCAGGAGTTTCCGGAAGTGAACAGAGACGATGCCTCCAAGGAACAACAGGCTTTGTTTGAGTCCATCAAAGAACAAGCGCTGAAGGTGATTCAATTTTCTCCAGAGATTCCAACAGAGGCTTCGGTGGCCATCAAGAATATTGGCGGATTGAGTTTTTTAACCAATTTCATATCTTCCAATATGAAGGCCAACGTTGAGCAAAAACAAGCGCTATTGGCAGTGGCAGATTTGAGAGAAAGAGCACAGATGGTCATGGAGCACTTGGCCAAGGAGATCCAAATGTTGGAGATGAAGAATGAGATTCACAAGAAAGTTCATACCGATATATCCAAGCAGCAGCGCGAGTATTTCTTGCAACAGCAAATGCGCCAGATTCAAGATGAATTGGGAGCCAATCCGCTAAAGGAAGAAATTGAAGAAAAACGCGCAAGGGCCGCTGATAAGAAATGGCCAGAGCATGTAGCCAAAGTTTTTTTCAAGGAGTTGGGAAAATTGGAACGCATGAATCCCCAAGCAGGAGAATTCAGTGTTCAAGCCAATTACATAGACCTTCTTTTGGATTTGCCATGGGAGGAATATTCAGATGACAATTTTGATTTGAAGCATGCCAAAGAAGTTTTGGATCGTGATCATTTTGGAATGGAAAAAGTGAAAGAGCGCATCATTGAGCACTTGGCCGTTCTCAAAATCAAGGGCGATATGAAGTCTCCCATCATATGCCTTTACGGTCCTCCCGGAGTTGGTAAAACTTCTTTGGGTAAATCCATTGCAGAAGCCTTAGGAAGGAGGTATGTGCGTATGGCTTTGGGAGGTTTGCACGATGAAGCTGAGATTAGAGGACACCGCAAAACATACATTGGAGCGATGCCGGGTCGCATTTTGCAGAGTTTGAAAAAATCAGGAACAGGCAATCCCTTGTTTGTCTTGGATGAAATAGATAAAGTTGGTCAAGGCGTGCACGGTGATCCGAGCAGTGCACTGTTGGAGGTATTGGATCCAGAACAAAATAGTGCATTTTATGACAACTATGTTGAGTTGGATTACGATTTATCCAAGGTGATGTTCATTGCAACTTGCAATAGCTTGTCATCCATTCAACCGGCCTTGCGTGACCGTTTGGAGATTATTGAAGTTTCAGGATACACGGTTGAAGAGAAGTTAGAAATAGCTAAGAGGCATTTGCTTCCCAAACAATTAAAAGAGAATGGAATCACAGAATCCAAGATTCAGTTTCCAGATGAAATATTGACGATGTTGGTGGAGGAATACACCAATGAAAGTGGCGTTCGTTCTTTGGAGAAAAGAATCGGTAAATTGATTCGCAATCGCGCCAAGCAGATTGCATTGGAAGAGAAGTATTCTAAAGTTTTGAAACGTGAAGATGTCATTCAAGTATTGGGTGCTAGCTATGAAAAAGATCGATACACGGACAATGATGTTCCTGGCGTAGTAACAGGATTGGCATGGACACCAACAGGAGGTGATATTCTTTTCATCGAAACCAGTCTAACACCAGGGAAAGGCAAGTTGACATTGACGGGTAATTTGGGTGACGTCATGAAAGAATCTGCAGTGATTGCATTAGAATATCTAAAGGCCAACGCTGAATTGATTGGCGCAGAGATTAAAGATTTTGACGCCGCTAACATTCATCTGCACGTGCCGCAAGGAGCTGTGCCCAAGGATGGTCCTAGCGCGGGTATTACAATGCTTACCGCTATGGCTTCTGCTTTTACGCAGCGCAAGGTGAAAAAGTTTTTGGCCATGACTGGAGAAATTACTTTGCGGGGTAGGGTTTTGCCAGTTGGTGGAATCAAAGAAAAAATACTGGCAGCCAAGAGAGCGGGTATCAAAGAAATCATCTTATGTGAAAAGAACAGGAAAGACATTGAAGAAATCAATGAAAGATACCTCAAGGGTTTGAAGTTTTACTTCGTTAATGAAATGTTTGAGGTTTTGGATATTGCATTGCTAAAGGAGAAAGTAACCAAGAAGACTTGGCAATAATGCCAAGCTTTAATCGTTGATTGGAGATGAAGATTTCTAGGCAAATAGGAATGGCTTTGTTGTTGTTTTGTACAACCAAAACTTTTGCGCAAAATGGTGCTGGAGAGAGTAGTTTTCAGTCATCTCAATTGGGATTCCAGTCAGCGGTGATAGGTTTGGGTGGTTATTCGGGTGCGTATAAAGAAACCCAAAGTGCAATGTATTTATACAATCCAGCACTTTTGGATACGCTATCCAAAGGAAAGTTGGCGATGGGGTATACCCGTTACATTGGGAAAACCAATGCAACAGAATTGGCTTATGGTTTTGGACAAAAAGGCAAGTTTGTGTGGGGTATGGGATTCCAGTATTTGGGTTATGGTAAAAATGAAGCCTATGATGCCAATGGAAACAATTCGGGAACTTGGTCCGCTGCGGATTTCTCATTGAAAGGTGTTGCAAGTTATCAGATAGATTCTAGCTTACAAATGGGAGCGTCATTGCAACAAGCCGTGGTGCAAATGCCTCAAAATAGTTTAACCGGAACTTTTATGGATGTAGGCTTTTATTACAAAGAACCAAAATCTTCATGGTCTGCATCCTTGCTTTTTAAAGGAATGGGTATGGTCTATGGTGATGACCAGAAAAGTCCTTTTGACATTCAATTGGGCTTGACGAAGAAACCCAAGAATGCTCCTTTTCGTTTTTTGCTAACGCTTTATGGATTGCAACAATGGGATGTACTTTCTGAGGAGGAGAAGATGTTGATTCAAACAACTGACCCCATCACTGGAGAGACAATCACGGAACAGCGATGGATTTGGGGTGACAACGCCATGCGACATGTTCATACTGCCATGGAATGGCAGTTCGGTCAATTGCGCTTGTATACAGGTTTTAATTATGAAAGACGTAAGACGCTTCAAATTGAGAGCGCGCCAGGTTTGGTGGGCATGTCCATGGGATTGGGATTCACTACTAAGCGTTGGGAGTTCAATTATTCGTGGTCCAATTTTAATCCATCCAACGTCGTTCATTCATTTGGAATAGTATTTCAGCCATTTTCGTATCATTGATTGTTTTAACTCTTATTTTTGTTGAATGATTCTACCCATTGTAGCCTACGGTGACCCTGTTCTAAAAAAGAAGGCAGAGGATATTGATAAGAACTATCCTCAGTTACAAGAGCTGGTGAACAACATGTTTGAAACCATGCACAAGGCCCCTGGTGTTGGTTTGGCTGCCCCTCAAGTTGGCCTACCCATCAGGCTTTTCGTTGTAGACGTCTCTCAATATGGTGAAGGTGAAGACGCAGATCCAGATTGCAAAGATTTTAAAAGAGTTTTTATTAATCCCATTATTTACGAGGAGGAGGGAGAAGAGTGGTCCATGGAAGAAGGTTGTTTGAGCCTGCCGCATATGCGTTTAGAGATTTACCGCAAGCCCATCGTTAAAATAGAGTATTACGATGAAAATTGGGATTTATATGAAGAGGAGTTAGATGGCTTTCCTGCACGTGTTGTGCAGCATGAGTATGATCACTTGGAGGGTATACTTATCTCAGATCGCGTTAGTCCAATGAAAAGAACTTTGCTCAAAAGTAAGTTGAACAACATCGCTAAAGGAAATGTTAGTGTAAATTATAGAATGAAGTTTCATGATGCGATGTAAGTGTTTTCTTTTTGTTCTTGCTTTGACGGCAGGGATGTGGTCTGCATGCAATGATTCTTCCCAAGGTCGCGGGGAGGAACAAATGAAATTGAGCAATCAGATATCTCAACTGTCTAAGCAGGTTTATCAGAGCAATCAACCTATTGATTTGGTCAAGAGTGAAGAACTTTTAAAATGTTTGACAGAATATTCCAACAAGTACCGTCAGGACTCTTTGTCGGCTGTTTATCTTTTAGATGCTGCTCAATTGTCTTCTAGCATTGGGAAGTATCAGCAAGCGGTTCAGTTCCTAATGAATTATGTGGAGCATCCCAACGCATCCAAGAAAGATTACGCTACCTATTTGGTAGGATACCAGTATGATGAATTTTTAAATCAGCCTCAGCAAGCAGAAAAATATTACAGAGCAACAATCGAGCGCTATCCAGATTCTCCCTGGGCCAAAACAGCCAACCAAAGTTTGCAATGGACGGGTATGTCAGATCAAGAGATCATTGAGAAGTTGGAAAGTCAGTCCGCTCCATAGCCTTAGTTTTATCTGACAATTAATACGCTTCCTTTGAAAGTTTTTCTTTCAGACAATCCTTCCAAGTTGATTTCGATAAACCAATTATAAGCACCATCAGGCACATAGACATCTCCTTTGTCGTTGTTGCCATACCAGGCTTGTTTGTAATCATCGCTTTCAAAAATCTTTTCACCATTTCTATTGAAAATACGCATGCGGTATTTGTATATTTCTTTTTTACTCACTAAGGTTGGTCTGAAGCCATCGTTGAGACCATCATTTCCTGGTGTAAATGCTGTAGGGCAATAAATTTCAAATCCACTTTCTATCTGTAGGAACTTGCATATTTTGCTTTCACAACCTAGAACATCAAATCCCGTTAAGCAAACTTCAAACTCGGAAGGTACCACAGCGTCATAGTAATGCCCAGGGGCCCAATCATAGGAGGATTGACCGTCTCCAAATTCCCAAAAATTGACGGCGGTGTTGCCGAGTGTTTCATTGAATGTTATCTCGAAGTCAGCTAATGACGGTTTTATTGGGTTGTATTCAAAGTCAACGATGGGGTCGGGATAGGGACAGATTAGATTGAGTGAGTCCATGAAATTGGAGCAGCCATGATTGTCTGTTAATGATAAACCAATGCTGTGGCATAAACTATTTTCAAAAATATAGGTGAAATTATTTGCTCCAGCAGCGGCCTGCAATCCATCTACCGTCCAAATGAAATCGCTGTTGCTACCTGCAGTAGTATTGGTAAAATCAACTGATAGTGGCAAACAGCCTTCCGTTGCTGTGGCATCAAATTGAATGACAGGTAGCGCGTATACCAATATGTCATGCGTGGTGTAACTGGGACATGTTCCGCCCACCGCATAGATAATGGTTTGTAATCCTGCACCAGATGTTGAAGGGTTAAAAGCGCCTTGCGAATTGACGCTGTTATTGGGTGCCGACCAAACACCGCCTAATACAGTTGCTTGTAAGGAAATGGGTTCGTCATTGATGCACATTTCCGTTGGGAAAGTAAATTGGCTGTAGGCATCAGGTAGAACATTAATGGTGACGCTAGCAGGAACAGCGCACCCTCCCACCGGAACAAGAGGTGTGTAGCTTATGGGATAATTGGTGCTGGTGTTGATGTTCACTCCTGAAGGGTCAAAACTACCATTGTTTAAAACATTTGGATTTCCCGACCATGCCCCCCCCAATGGTTGCGCGTTCAAGTTAAAGGGCGCGTCACCTTCGCACAAAACTCCCACAGGGTCAATACTTGCGGAGGTTGAACCAATATAATTGTCATTGATGGTAGCGGAGCATCCATCAGGGTTGATGATATCCATTCCAAAGGGAATGTTACTACCTATAACATTGGTGATATTGTCTGTACTTTGGTTAACGATTGAAATCGGAAAATTGGCGTTGCTGGGATACACATTGTTGATGTCAAATGCAATATTCCCCATACCTGCTTGGCTGACTGTAACCTCAATCCAATTGTTGACGCAGTCTTGGTTAGTAGATACCATGATTTCAGGTTGAATGGTCAAAGCAATGGTATTGGTTTGAGCAGCGTCCAAAGGATTTCCAGGGATAGTGATGTACGGGAGATTAACGTTTATATCGTACAAAGTAATGGCTTGGAAATACAGGGTAATGGGGGAGTTAAGATTGTTCAAGGGTGGAGGTATGAAGGCCACCAAGGTGTTGAAATCAAATGCAAAAGGAGCAAGAAGTACATTGTATGGCTGAGATTCAACGATGCCGATAAGGGCAGGGTCTAATGCGACTTCGTTATTGGAGTAACTGGGAGACGCTGCAAAGATGGCAATACCAACACCAGGATTATAATTCACAGCTGGTATTCCCAAATCAACGGGCATACCGTTAATGCCTAAAATATTGAAACTGAAGTTTTCTCCAAAGCAAATAATGCCGTCATTGTTGGCCTCTGCAGCAGATAAGGTTCCAATGAGTGCTTGTGCATTAACACCGAGTGGAGCAAGGAAAACCAGAAATAAAAGTATGACTCGCATGAGTTAAAATTAAGTGCATTAAAAAAAACTTCCCACACAAAGGGTGGGAAGTTTCAACGTTTGCACGTTAGTTACTTTAGCGCATAATGGTCACAGAACCTTTGTATATTTTTCTGTCTTCAAGCCCTTCAAGAATCACCTCCATTCGCCATTGATAAGCGCCGTTGGAAACATAATATCCCGTTTTAGCATTGTTGTCACCTATCCACCATTCTTTGTAATCGTTGGTTTCAAAAACGACATTTCCCCACCTGTCAAATACAACGAATTTGTAAAATTTAATCCGATCAGCACCAGAAATAACAGGTCGAAGGGCTTCATTTAAGTTATCATTGTCAGGAGTGAAGGATGAAGGCATGAAGACAATAAAACCTTCTTCTATCATCACCTGTCTTGTCACTTCAGTCGAGCACTGATTAGCGTCCGTTCCTGTTAGCACAACATCGTAACTGCCGGGTTCAGTAACTTCGGAAAAGTTGTAGGTTGTGAAAGGTTCCGTTGATGTTCCGTAGTTCGCGAAATTCCATTCATAGCTCACCAAAGGCGAGTCTGAAGCATCGATGAATTGAAACTCAGGACTATCCATCGTTACACTTTCAGGGTTGTATAAGAAAGCAACCTCAGGTTGAGGATGAACTTCAAGCAAGTCCTCATATCTAGTAGTGTCAATACAACCGTTGATATCCGTTATGGTTAATGTAATGTCATATGTTTTAGGCATCATCAAGGCAAGATTGATGCTGTTGCAATCTCCGATTGATTGAAGAACATCATCCAAGTACCATTCGCAATCAGTAGTCCCGTTAATGAGGTCGGAGAGATTGGTCAATACAAAATCCCCCTGTGGCATGCAGTCTTCATAAATATCGGATGAGACAATGGCATCAGTTGTATCATGAACAGTTACTGTGATAAAGTCATTGGACAGTATAGGGCATTCAACTCCAGCAACACCTGCTACATCATAATAGGCCTCAAAAATTCCGGGCCCAGTTACATTGCTCAAGTCAAAAGTTGATCCATTCTCAATGATGAAATCCTGAGCACCTGTGCTTGTTAGAGGGTCGATAGGTCCAATGTGCCAAGCTCCATTAAGCGGTAATCCCCCAATTGCGGAAAGGTCAAATTGCGCTTCGTTCATGCACTTGCTGACAGCATTGGTACCTGCAGGCAGAAGAACAGCTTGAGGAATGAAGTTGTCTAAGAATGCAATTTGATATTCATCTGACCACTCAGAGCAACCAGGTGCTGTAACAGTTGGTTTAAAGCGCAAACTGAAATACAAAGGTTGATTTGCAGGGAACAATGTGGTGTTGGTATTCAATAAGCCATCATTGGAAAGATCTGAGTACAACTGATTAAAGTCAATTGCATTGGCGGTGCCAATATTTCCAGCACCTGGGTTGAAATAACCATTTAATTGGCCGGTAAAGGTACTGCCGTTCCAAATGACCTCCCACTCACCGGCCTGTGCATTGCTATTGCCTGAATTTTCCCATTGACCAGCCAATTGGAAATTGGGATCAGTTCCGCATCGAATGGTTTGATTGGGTGATGAAGGCAGAAGGACAGGATTGCCGCCCAATTCGTTCAAGGAAATTTGACCAATTGTTGGGGCGATAAATGGATCAAAAGTGTGATCATGGGTACAACCATATCCATCTTCTAATGTAATATCAAGAACATAACCATTGGTCAATCCTGAGTAAGTTAAATAAGCGGGAGTGGCATTGGCTGCATCATTAATGGCAAGCACAGGACCTGTTGACGAATTTAAAATGGGTGAAGTCCAGTTAAAAGGGTAACTGCCTGAATGAAAATCAAAGGTGATGCTACTTGTGGGGCAATCTGGGGTGATGTTCTCAACCTCGATAATGGGAGTAAACACCAATTCCCAGTCGGTTGTAAAGCCACCGCAAATGAGGTTGCCAAGAAATGGGTCATAGCCTGTAGCAAAGATGTTTCCGGAATAAGGAGTGGTGGGATCTGCCGGGTTGATTTCCGATGCTGGAATCAGGAAAGGAGTACTTCCACCGACACCCAAAAGATTATTGATATTGTAAATGGTAACAATGCGGGCATTCAATATCAAGGGCTCTTCATTAGGGTCATTGCTAGCGTTGAGCAAAGAAATGATTTGATCTTGGGTTGGGTATGAAGAGTTGGCGACATTGAAAGTATTATCAATGCTCAAAGGATTGGCAATGCTTGGAGTAGCACCTGAAAAGTCAATCATTTCATAATCCCACAAAATTTGTTGGCCTGATACTGGATCAACCAAGATTAAGCCTAATGCTCGTTGATCAGGAATGGGTTGATAGTCATTGGCTGTAACCTCTTCATATGCGATAGCTGGCGGGGTGAAATTGTTATTGGAAACAAAGTCTAAATTATCATTGGGACAAAGCACCAATTGATTAGGTGCCGCGGCACCATTTGGGGTTAAAGCAGGACTGAAAGTTCCCATATCAACAATGTCGCAATTGCAAGCGCCAGGGATGGTAAATGGAATGACTGCAGAACAGTTTAATCCGATTCCGTTGGGATATTCAAAATCGACTACTAAGTTGTTGGTGTATGGTTCCATTAAACCCACACCTGCTGGCGGTGTTGGAATTTGATCAAAAAATGAAAGTGTAGGAAAGTTTCCAGTGGTGAAATCATTTGAAAAAGTGGGGTATTGATTGAGGGTGTTTTTGGTGAAAACAGGGTTGGCAATGGTGTCTAAAGTTGATGTGTAATATATGTGGGCAGGCACGCCATTGGGTGGATATGCAAAATCAAAACTTACTTCCAATTCAAAGAAGTTGCCATATCCAATGCATGCTGGGGTTGTATTGGTAATTTGCAAATTTGTAATTTGACAGGTGCACGGTTCTGAGAAGAATGGATTCCCCGCTGTGTTGTTGATCATGAAATCAAAGGTGTTGGATAATGATGCAGGCGTGGTAGGATCAGTCTCATTCACCAACGCATTGAAACTGCAAGCGCCATCAGAAATAGAGAAAGTCAAAGCATTAGCATCGTTGTAAACCACGTTGGTGTAGTCCAAATCGAAGGTTGTCGTTCCCGCAGGAAGAGTTGTCAAATCAAAGGTGTTGGCCGCAATTCCTCCATTAACAGAAACGGCAACAGGAACACCGCTGTTGAAAAAGGACAAGGTATTGTTGGTAGACATGAAATCAAAACCGCTAATGTTGGCCGTCAAGGCAACATCAAAGGCTGAACCTTGCGCTGTTGAAGAACAATTCGTAACTGAAGGGTTTATCAATTCAATTTGCGGAATGGTCACTGTTTCAGGAGCTGGAAGTGTACATGTAGGACCTAGATCATTACCTCCTGCGTCTACGATGGTGAAAGTGATATCACAAAGTGCATCACTTGATAATGCCAAAGCGCCTTGGGTATTAAGTGGAGCAAACACGCCGAAAGACCAAGTATTGTTATTGATAGTGGTCATCACAAGGCTATTGTTGATGAGCCATGGTTGCGTTCCGCCGCATTCATATTCCATGGTGAGGGTAGATCCTATAGGAAGGGCATTGACATTTAAATCAACTTCAACATCGTAGTAATTATCACCAGAACCGCCAACGGGCATGGGCTGACAAGTTGCGGTTACGCTCTGGAATTCAACCAAACAGCCGCATGCAGCTGGAGAAACCAAATTGGAGGTGGCGGTGCAAGTGGGTAACGCATCAAAGTATGCAGTTACTGCGTTGGTTGCACTTCCATTGGCATACATGGTAAAATCAATATCCAGAGGACTTCCTACGAAAGGTGCGGGAAAACTCTGTACTTGTTGTCCATTTACTTCAATGATTAAGTTTCCGGATGCTGGAGGGTTAAAGAAAGATACAAAGTTTTGATTGGTATTATCTATCGTAATTAATCCATTGGTTTCATCGCACAAAGAAGGAGTTACACAGATAGGGAGGTTAATGCCGCAAGGGGCTGTACCCCCCGTTGGCGGCGGATAGCTGTAACCGCTGGGAACACATTCACCACATCCACCACCATAGCTTCCAAAAATATTATCACCTCCGCTAAGAACATTAATGTTGAGATCGGCTATGTTAGCACTGTTGATTGTTGCAGTGATGCATCCGGTGAACGTGCAACTTCCTCCATCGCCCCAGTTGGTTCCTGGTGAGCCAGAGCTATTGTAGTCGAAATAGTAACCAAAAGTATTGTTTGTGCCGGATAAATCATCTGTTCCACCACAAGGAGTAGATGGATTGATGGTAGCACTATACACCCAATTTCCAACGCCTCCGCCACAATTGGCAGGAAGGACATCTTGGGCAATGGCAGTCCATCCTGGGCCCAATTGGAATTGAATACCGTCCATCCACAAA
The DNA here is from genome assembly GCA_947504275.1 of Flavobacteriales bacterium. GTDB lineage: Bacteria > Bacteroidota > Bacteroidia > Flavobacteriales_D > Sanyastnellaceae > CAMCTV01. The sequence continues at coordinate 9,680 of CANNHA010000013.1, read as the reverse complement.
CCATTCATACTTTGCCAATCAATTTCATAGCAAATTTGAACGTTTGTTCCGATTACAGGCGCAGCTAAAGCCGCGGCCGGGGTAAAAGTGAATGACTCGGCACCTCCAGGTATGCAATCGTTCAACGTTGGGATGGTTCCCTGACACATGCAGTTTGAACCTAAAATGACATCACCTACAGTTTCAGGATTGCCATCATCGCAGGTCATTCCTGTGTATACGGTTCCGCATTGGTCGTTGCAATCCGTCGAATTGGTTACCCATCCTGGCTCTGGGTTGCATGTTGAAACAGTTACACCAGTTTCTCCATATCCATCGCCATCAGCATCGGGGCTGTAGCTTTGAGGGTTAGCACATTCCGAACTGCACATTTGAAAAGTAATGTTGCCTCCTCCATATGCCCAAAGCTGGACATAAATGGGGGTTCCAGCAGGCTGCGTCACCGTAATTTGAGGCATCAATCCAGGACCTGTATCATCATCGCAATCCAATAAAGTGTATGTATTTGTTGCGGCATTAAAAGTGTAAGCAGCCATACCTGCGTCTACAGTACCAGAAGGGTTTAAGAATAAAACACCGGTGCTGGGTACATTGATTAATACCCAAACGTCGGGTTGTTGCACTCCCGCCCAACTAGGGTTATTGGCACACCCAGGTCCTCCAGGATTAGCGGAAGGAGTATACTGTGCTGGATCCACATTGATTGAAACACATCCTGTTGTTGGATCTTGTGTAAAAGCACTATTGGGCTCATCTTGACCTAACAAGTTATTGGAGCTGCACACCATTGCTATGGTGGTGAAAAGAATCGAATAAACGAATATCGAAATGCCTCTTTTTTTCATACCCTGCGAATATAACTTAAAATTAATTTTCATGTCGTAAATTGGTTACAATAATGCAGGTCAGTTTTGCTCAAAATAATAACAACATGCAAAACGTACCTTACTACCTTCAAGACTCCTCCCATGCTCAGTTTGTTGCATGGAAATCCAATCAGTATCAACGTGAGAAAGGCTGCTTGGCTTTTATGGGCGGGCAATGTTTCATCCATCCCATGAAAGACGGACGTTGGCACGTGATGAATGGTCCAACACACCGCTGGCAAATTGTGGAGCAATTGGACCTATTTGACTGGCAAATTCTTAAGGCTTTTTGCGCCATAGAAGAGAGTGAACAGCAAAAAATGAGGAACTTCCTCTCCACCAAGTGTCAGAATTTTAAAGAAGTGCTTTTGCGCTTGCCTCAAAACAATGTGAGTTGGAAAAACCATTTTCTAACCCAATTCTCAAGAGCACAACAAGAGTGGGAAGCTTGATGCATGATGAGCATAAAAGGTTACCTTTGTTTCATCAAGTCAAGGATACATGTCGCAGGAAAGAATCAAGGAACTCGCAGCATTGTTGCATGAGCACAATCACCGGTATTATGTGCTGAACCAACCCATCATTTCAGACCAGCAATTTGATGCTTGGATGAACGAGTTGGAAGCTTTGGAAACCTTTCACCCGGAGTGGCGTTTGTCCAACTCACCTACCCAGCGCGTGGGCTCTGATCTTTCTCAAAAGTTTGAGAAAGTAGCGCATGTTCGCCCCATGCTGTCCTTGTCCAATACCTATTCTGAGGAAGAAATCAGTGACTGGCTGCAGCGGGTGAAAGAAGGTTTGGGCACAAATGATACAGAGTTGGTCATGGAGCTGAAATATGACGGAATTGCTATCTCCTTGTTCTATGAAAAAGGAGTTTTGGTGAGGGCTTTGACCCGAGGTGATGGAACCCAAGGAGAAGATGTTACAGCCAATGTTAAGACCATCAAGAATATTCCATTGCAATTGCAAGGAGATTATCCCAGTTCATTTGAAATTCGCGGTGAGATTTTCTTGCCCAAAGCTGATTTTGAAAGAATGAACCAGGAGCGCATGGCGCAAGGGTTGGAGTTGTATGCCAATCCCCGAAATACTGCTTCAGGTACTTTGAAACAATTGGATAGCAGAGAGGTGGCCAAAAGACCATTGCGTGCCATGATGTATTTTGTTTTGTGTGATGAATGGATGGCCAATACCCATTATGAACAAGTGGTGATGGCAGGAAGTTGGGGTTTCCCTGTTCCATTGACTGATTTGAAAATGATTCAACGCGTCACCACAACAGAGGAAGTAATGTCATACATTCATCATTGGGATGTTCATCGCAATGACTTGGCGTTTGATATTGATGGAATTGTAATTAAAGTCAATTTGTTGCAATCGTGGGATGAGTTGGGCATGACAGCCAAAAGCCCTAGATGGGCCATAGCTTACAAGTTCAAAGCAGAGCGAGTTTCAACGCGCTTAGATAAAATTACGTATCAAGTAGGACGAACAGGAGCCATAACACCTGTGGCCAATTTGGTTCCTGTTTTTCTTGCCGGAACTACGGTGAAACGCGCTTCTTTGCACAATGCAGATCAAATAGAAAAATTGGATATCCGGGAAGGTGATTATGTTTGGATTGAAAAAGGGGGGGAGATTATTCCAAAGGTAATCGCGGTAGATTTGGATAAACCTCGAGGAGGTCAAGATCCTCATGTCTATATTCAGCATTGTCCTGAATGTCAAACAGAGTTGGTAAGAGAGGAAGGTGAAGCGCAACATTATTGTCCCAATGCGGATGGATGTCAGCCGCAAATAATTGGTAAATTGGAGCATTTTGTTTCTCGAAAGGCCATGACTTTGGAAGGTTGGGGAGTTGAAACATTATCTGCGTTTTTCAAAGAAGGATTGATTAGGAATATTGTGGATTTGTATCACTTGGACTTGGATCGTTTGGTTGGATTTGAATATTCCGTATGGGATGAAGCAACCCAAGAGTTTCGCAAGCGATCCCTGCAGTCCAAGACCATCGAGAATCTAAAGAAATCACTCGTTCAATCCAAAGAGGTGCCTTTCGAAAGGGTTTTGTTTGGCCTGGGTATTCGCCATGTGGGTGAGACAGTAGCTAAAAAATTAGCGCGAGCTTTGGGGAGCATTGATCATATTATGAGGGCCAACAAGGAAGAACTTTTAGCTGTAGATGAAGTGGGGGAAAAGATAGCAGAAAGCATCGTTCAATATTTTCAAATCAAAGAGCACCAAGAATGGATGACTCAACTCAAAGAAGCTGGTCTTCAATTGGCATCTCATCACGTCGACAATGTTCAGTCTGATTTATTGGCAACCAAAGTGTTTGTTGTGAGTGGTGTTTTTGAAAAATATGGAAGAGATGAAATCAAGGCATTGATTGAGTCCCATGGAGGGAAGGTCAGCGGGAGCATTTCGGCCAAGACCCACTTTGTGGTGGCAGGCAGAGACATGGGGCCAGCTAAGTTGGAGAAAGCCAAGTCTTTGGGAGTGCCCATAATTAGTGAAATGGATTTGGATCAAATGATTTCACCGGAATGAAGCTCTATTACCACAAGGGAAAAAACTTTGGAGATCAACTCAATCCATTGATTTTTGATTATTTCCTACCCAATGCATTTGATGAACAAGATGATAAACTTTTCGTCGGCATTGGTTCGCTCATTGGTCTTGTATCTCGCTTTCCTAATCGCAAATTGGTGTTTAGTTCTGGATTGGCTGATGGAGATGCCTCCACATACGGACCAGTACCAGATGATTTATCTTCCTTTGAGTTTGTATGTGTCAGAGGTCCTTTGACTTCAAAACGTTTGGGATTGAGTGCTGATTTGGCTATCACCGATGGCGCCATTTTATTGGCAGCAATGCATTTGCCTTTGGTAAGAAGTCATGAGGTGATTTCTTTTATGCCGCACGCTGGCAGTGAGCAGTTCTATGATCACCAAAAAATGGCTGAAGAATTGGGATGGCAATTCATCAGCCCAATGGAAGAGCCACAGCAAGTACTTGAAAAGATGATGCGGTCAAAGTTTATCGTGACAGAGGCCATGCACGGTGCTATAGTTGCAGACACACTGCGCATTCCGTGGATACCATATGTTGGTTTTTCCACCGTCAATCACTTCAAGTGGAAGGATTGGTGCATGTCTATGAATATGGCATATGAGCCCGTCATTCTCAAACCATACTTTATCGGCGAAATCACAGAACGATTAATTCTGGAGCGTATGCAAAAAAGTGGAGGAGGTGTTTTAAAGTGGTTATCGCCATTGCTAGTGGCAATCGCAAAATTTGGTATGAAGTTTCGATGGAAAGCCAACCAAAGAGTTTTGAGAAGTGTCGCCCATAGGACCAATGCACAAATAAGTGAAGATGCTGTCTTTCACGATAGACTGAGTCGGATGTTGGAAAAAGTGGAGTGGGTGAAGAATAATAGACAACTATGGGACAAGTAAAAAATAGAGAAAACAAAATAGAGGCCTTTGTGCGCTTGATGGAAATCATGGAGGATTTGCGCGCTGGATGTCCTTGGGACATGAAGCAGACATGGGAATCTTTGCGTCATTTGACCATTGAAGAAGTGTATGAATTGGGCGATGCAATTCTAGATGACGATGCTCAGGAAGTCAAAAAAGAATTGGGAGATATTCTTTTACATCTTGTTTTTTATGCCAAAATAGCAGAGGAGTCAAAAGGCTTTGATTTAGCCGATGCACTCAACCATGTTTGCGAAAAACTCATCCATCGTCATCCGCATATATATGGAGATGTCGAGGTTGCCAATGAAGAAGAGGTCAAATCCAATTGGGAAAGACTGAAGTTGAAAGAGGGAAGCAAAGGAGTATTGGCAGGTGTTCCTCAGTCATTACCAGCAATGGTTAAGGCTCAGCGTATCCAAGAGAAGGCGAGGGGTGTGGGTTTTGATTGGGATGAGTCACAACAAGTATGGGATAAGGTAAAGGAAGAAATGGAGGAATTTCATCAGGCATGTGAGTCGAAAGATGAGCAGAACAAAATGGATGAGTTGGGCGATGTTTTATTTTCGATTATCAATTACGCACGATTTGTAGGTTTGAACCCAGAGGAGGCCTTGGAACGAACCAACAAAAAGTTCATTCGCCGCTTTCAATTCATGGAAGGTAAAATGAAAGAGCAAAATTTGAATTGGGATCAAATGAACCTAGAAAGTTTGGACGTTTTTTGGAGTCAGGCCAAAAAGGAAGGGTTGTAAGTAGGTTAAAGTTGTCTTAGTCTGCGGACATATTCGCGCATGCCCACCGTAGCGGGTTGTTCAATGGTTTGAAATAATGTCGGTAGGTGTTGTGGAATTTTTTGGTCGATAATCCACTTCTCGCTTTGTTCCTTGGTAAACGCTACAAGACTTGCAGCGGGATAAACGAGAAGGCTGGTTCCAATCACCAAAAAAATGTCAGCTTGTTGTGTGAGTTCTATGGCCCGGTCAAGCAATGGGACCTCCTCCCCAAACCAAACAATGTGCGGGCGCCAGTAGCCACCCGTTGGAGTGGTCTCAAGTAACATACTTTCTTCGGCCATTGAAATGTTATCTGAACTTTGAGAGCATCTTTTTTTAGAAATTTCACCATGGAGATGCAAAACTTTTGTTGAACCAGCGCGCTCGTGGAGGTCATCAATGTTTTGGGTGATGATCTCTACGTCAAATTCATTTTCTAAATCAGCGAGCAGCAAATGCGCTTCGTTGGGTTGCGCATGAAACACTTGTTTTCGGCGTATGTTGTAAAATTCAAGGACAAGCGTTGGGTCCTTTTCCCATGCCTCGGGAGTTGCTACATCTTCAATACGGTGGTTTTCCCACAAACCATCACTGTCTCTGAAGGTTTGAATACCGCTTTCTGCGCTTATACCAGCGCCGCTGAGCACTACAAGTTTTTTTTTCATCTTAAGGAAAAATAAGCAATTCCAGCTTTAACCTCCCAATCTACAATCTCCCATCGGATGAGTTTGGCCAAAATCTTCTGAACGGTTTGTCTTTTGATGCCGATGATTTTTGATAGGGCGCTGAGCGATTTGGTTCCATTCTTTAATTCAGCAATGAGTTGCTGTTCTTTGGGACTGTAGTAAAATTTTTCAGGACGTCCTTGCTCCTCCATTTTCCATACTTCAAGAATGACGGCCGGTGCCAGAGTGTTGTTGTCATGCTCACGAAGATAGGCCTTCCATTCATTAGTAGTGTCCTCACATAGTGTGGGTTTGGATAAATTTTCGGGTATGTTGACTTCCAATACAAAACGGTCTTCTACCTTCCATGTTTGAAATGTGAGATGAACAGGCGGTTTGCAATATTGATGTGCGGCAAATTGCATCATGTGAAACTCTTCTTCAGGTCTAATGCCTCCAATAGATCCGTTGTCTTTAACGCCAATGAGAATTCTACCGCCGATGGTATTGGAAAAGGCCGAGATGGTTTTGGATATTTTCCTAGCTTCGTCTATTCTAAGTTTAAAATCCTGTTGAATGTGTTCTCCTTCAGCAATCCATTTCTTGATGTAAGGGATTTGATTTGAAGATTGCATGTCTATTCACAGTATATCGAGAGCAATGTGATATCATCAATTTGTTCCTGAGTGCCCAAGAAATCAATTATTTTCTCACTGAGATAATTGGGTCCTTTTTCAAAAAAGTTGGGTTCATGAATCCATTTCTCTAAACCAATCCATTTTAATCTTTTATTGTTTGGTCCACCCATTAAATCCAGCAGGCCATCTGAGAATAGCATTATTCTCTTCTGATGCGCATTGAAACTCCCGGTGTCCACCTCAGATTCATGCGCAATCATTCTAAAGAAACCTTTGCTTTTGGAGATGATTTTCGTTTGACCTTTATCTAAAATTACAATGTTGGAGTTAAAATTGGCGTATTGGACATCGCTGGTTTTAAACTCAATTTTTAAAATGCAAAAATCAACTCCGACACTTTCTAAAAATTCTAGTTTGTCAATATGGACTTTGCTTTTTAAACCAACGATGATTTCTTGCGCGGCTGCCTCAATGTTAATATCATCGGATCGACTGAGCAAGTAAGACTTGGCAATATCAATAACCAAAACGCTTAATAGTGCGCCTGCTAAGCCGTGGCCAGTGCAGTCACCTTGAATGATGTATCCAAAATTTTGCGTTTTGTGCACCCAATGAAAGTCACCGCTGATCACTTTCAAAGGAGATTCATACAAATAAGTAGATTTTATCTCAGGGCCTAAAACGTCCAAAGATGGCACAAATGCATTCTGGATAATTTTTGCGTACTCAAGACCTTCCAATAATTCTTGATTTTTTTGCTCCAATTCGGCTGTGCGAACATTCACCAAATTTTGCAAATCCTCATTCAGAATTCTGAGCTCCTTTTCTTGCGCTTCTATTCGGCGTTCATTATCAAAGGCTTGAATGGCTTCTAGAATTGTTAGTTCCAGATCCTTTGGATACCAAGGTTTTTCAATGAAGTGGAATAGCCCTGTCTTATTGATCACATCAGCAACAGCTTTTACATCGGCTTGTCCTGTTAACATGATTTTTTTGCACTTTGGGATAATCTGGCTGATTTGTATTAAAAGATCACTCCCTTTCATGGGATACATCAAGTAGTCACTAATGATAAGTACCAATTCTGCTTCAGCTTCCACAATACCATGGCACGCTTCCAATGCGCTAGCTGCATTGTCTAATGCGATGAGTTGGATGTTCTCAGGGAGAAATCGCTTAAGATGATTAATGAGCACGTTGAGTATAATGGCGTCATCATCTACTGCGATAATGTATCTCTGATATTTACTATACTCTATCATGCTTTAATTGGAACTTTTCTCTAAATGAATTATCATATCCTTTATGCCTTGACGAATCAAAGATACCATGCGGTGGCCGTGTCGTTGACCTTCACTTACAATTTGCTCTTCCACTAAAAAAGATCTGAACTGTTCCAAAGCCGACAGGGCTTCATCCATTCCCATATTGTGCAGGTTGGGCCTTAGTTCATGCAATTTTGCGCGGATAACACCAATGTTTTGTTCGTCAATGGCTTGGCTCACTTCATCGGCAATCCGGCTGCCTTCTTTAATAAAAAGTTGAACAATACTATTCACCACTTCTGGATCGTCTCCTACCAAATCTTTGATTCGTTCAAGACCAAAAGAGGGCGGTGCATTGGATTCGGTTTTCATGGCTGATGTACTTTTCTCTTTTGAACGAAAAAACTTAGATAAGGTTTGAATAATTTCCAATTCTTCAAAAGGCTTAACCAAGTAATCATCCATTCCGGCAGATTGACACTTCACACGTTCAGTTTGCTGAGCATTGGCTGTTAGTGCAACGATAGGCATTACAATACCTTTGGAACGCATGATTTTACAAGCCTCAATCCCATCTATCGTGGGCATTTGAATGTCCATCAATACAAGGTCGTATTTATCGTCGCTGATCATCTCCAAAGCTTGTATCCCATCATGAGCCTCAGAAACCAAAACACCTTGGCGATTCAAAAATGCATTAGCAACAGCTCTATTCAATGCATTGTCTTCTACAATCAAAACACGCATGCCTGAAATATTGTATTCGCTGGTGATATTGTTTTCAGATGCTCGATCAATTTGTTCCTGTGATTTTTTGAACGGAATAACCAATGTTACATATGTCCCTTGATGTTTTTTACTTTCAATGGCTATTTTGCCCCCCATCATTTCAACCAAAGACTTAGTGATGCTCAACCCTAGTCCGGATCCGCCAAATTTGCGAGAGATGGTTTCATCAGCTTGGGAGAATTTTTCAAATACCCTTTCCAGGTAGTCAGGGTCCATTCCAACACCGGTATCGTTAACCTGAATTTCTGTAAACACAACATTGTTGTCTTCTTTGACAATGGACATTTTAATTTCTATTTTCCCAACTTGAGTAAATTTGGACGCATTGCTCAATAAGTTAAGAATGCATTGTTGGATACGTATGCCATCTCCCATCAAAGTGGGGACATCATGGTTTGGCCTGATGTATTCAAAATCCAACTTTTTGTCCTTGATTTTATCAGCCACTAAAATGGTTGCGTTCTCTATTACTTCATTGATTGAGAATGGTCTGTTTTCCAAACTTAATTTTCCAGCCTCTAATTTGGAATAATCCAATACGTCGTTGATGATACTCAATAGGGTTACGCTGGCTACTTGTGCAACATTGATGTATTCCTTTTGCTGAGGCGAATTGGCAATCAGTTTAAGCTCTCTGGTCATGCCAACTATAGCATTCAAAGGAGTTCTGATCTCATGAGACATGTTGGCTAAAAATTGCGTTTTGAATTCAGAAATGGCTTCCGCCCTATTCTTGTCTGAAAGCAATTGCTCCTCCAATTCTTTCTGATTGGTGATGTCCCAATGGATGCCAATGGACCCAATCTCATTTCCTTCACGATCAAAATTTGGGGCCCCGCTAATCAACCACCAACGCTTATCTCCTTTTTTATTTCGGATGCACAACTCATAGGCATCTGAATGACCCGCTTTACGCTTGTTATTGATGGCGGTCATCATTTCTCTGTTCTCGTCATTGAGCAAGAGACTTCCAGCATCCCTCCCTAGTAATTCAATCAATGAGTAGCCGCTCATTTTGGAGAAACTTGGGTTGGCTTTCATAATGACGCCTTCATGATCTACCTCAAGCAGTCCGAGTTGAAAATTCTCAATGATGCGGTTGTATTTTTTTTCCATCAAGAACAAACGCTCAACCAACTCCTCGCTTTGTAAAATGTTTTGAATAGAAACCCAATGATAATGCTGTCCAAAGT
>CANNHA010000012.1 GCA_947504275.1 Flavobacteriales bacterium | reverse complement strand
CCATGGGTGAGCAGAAAGCTGCTTCAAGCCCAATGCAATTCTCTTCTTGTCATCATCGAAGTCAAGAATAACCACGTTGATTTTAGAATCCAATTGAACCACTTCTTCTGGGTGGTTGATACGTCCCCATGAAAGATCGGTGATGTGGATCAAACCATCTACGCCGCCAAGGTCGATGAATACGCCATAGCTGGTGATGTTTTTGACAACACCTTCCAATACTTGACCTTTCTCCAAACCTGACATGATTTGCTTCTTTTGCTCTTCGATTTCTGCCTCGATAAGTGCTTTGTGAGAAACAACAACGTTTTTGAATTCGTTGTTAATTTTAACAACTTTCAATTCCATTACTTTTCCTACGTACACATCGTAATCACGGATTGGCTTCACATCAATTTGAGAACCTGGTAAGAATGCTTCCAAACCAAATACATCAACGATCAAACCACCCTTAGTGCGACACTTCACTTCTCCTTTGATGATCTCGCCAGATTCCAATGCTTTGTTCACCTCAGTCCAAGCGCTCAACAAACGAGCTGTCTTGTGAGATACACGCATTTGACCTGTCTTGTCCTCTTGGGTTTCAATGAAAATAGGAACGATATCTCCAACTTTCAAATCTGGATTGTAACGGAATTCAGTTACCGCAACAACTCCTTCTGATTTGTAACCGATGTTCACAACTACTTCCTTTTTACCAATAGAAACAATGGTTCCAGGAACCACTTCTTTCTCGGTAATGGTAGACAAAGTCTTTTCGTAAACTTCATCATAGCGCTTGCGCTCATCGTTGGTGTATCCACCAGCAGCCTCATAGGCTTCCCAGTTAAATTCACCTGTGCTTGTCATGTAGGCAGCATCATCTGCAGTGCTATACAATTCAATGGGCTCTTCTTGAGAAACTTTTTCTTCAACTTGAGCGGGGGTAGATTCTACTACAGAATCCAAGTTTTCAGCGTTTTCAGCTGGGTTGATTTCTTCTGCCATGTGGCATTTTATTAATTGTATTCGTCTTCACCAATGGTGATAAGCAGAAAACAAATGGGTTAAACTTTTCTTTTATACTCGGGCTGCTTACTCCGCCAAGTCCTTTTTCAAGGAACGCGAAAATACGCCATTTTCATTGAAAGCCAAAAGATTGTGTCAAAATTGTTGTTTATTTGAAACATGAGAATTTTGATTGTGTTGTTGCTGGCTTTTTGTTGGGGATGCAAAGAGCAAGACCTTCCAACGGAAGGGCCAGTAATCATTGCGGATCCTGCTGAAAATGGTTATCAGCAATATGGAACGCCATTGGACAGCGTGCCGCAAGGAAGGGATATTCAAATGTATGAGGTCAACCTTAGGGCATTTTCTAATTCAGGCGACTTGGATGGGGTAATCGCTCAATTGGATAGATTGGATTCATTGGGTATCAATGTCATTTGGTTAATGCCCATTCATCCCATTGGTGCAATCAATAGTGTCAACTCTCCTTACTCTGTAAAGGATTATAAATCGGTTTCGTCTGAATATGGTACGCTACAAGATCTCCGTGATTTAACGGATGCGGCCCATGCCAGGGGAATGGCGGTCATCATGGATTGGGTAGCCAATCACACTTCTTGGGATAACCCATGGATGGTGAACAAGTCCTGGTATACACAAGATGCCAATGGCAATGTCATTTCACCAGCAGGAACTAACTGGGCAGATGTGGCCGATCTGAATTTTAATAACTATTCCATGCGCACGGCGATGATCGATGCCATGAAGTATTGGGTTTTGGAGGCCAATGTAGATGGGTTTAGATGTGACTATGCAGATGGTATTCCTTTTGATTTTTGGCAGCCAGCCATCAATTCGTTGCGCGCAATTCCGGAAAGAACGCTTTTGATGCTAGCAGAGGGGGAGCGTTCTGACCATTATGCAGCTGGATTTGATTTGACCTACGGTTGGAGTTTTTACAGTGCCATGTTGAATTTGTACAATGGTGCTCCTGCCAATCAGCTCAATAGCGCACATTTGGCTGAATACACTGCCATCCCTGTGGGGAAGCACAAATTGCGCTTTACTTCCAACCATGATGAATGTGCTTGGGTGGACAGCCCTGTCGGTTTGTTCAATGGCTTTGCTGGAGCGATGACGGCATCTGCTGTCAATATGATGATGGGGGGAGCTCAATTGCTTTACACTGGACAGGAAATAGGATATGCCAATCCAATTCCGTTTTTCTCCAATAGCAACATCAATTGGAATTTGAATCCCAGTATTTTTCAGTATTACAAACGATTGGGTCAATTCTATACCACTAGTTTAGCAGCTAAAAAAGGCTTTTTCACCCATCATTCAACAACTGAATTGGTTTGTTTTAAAAGACAATGGAATGATGAGGAGGTTTTTATTATTGCCAATCCAACATCGAACAGCATCGACTTCACCATCCCTGTCGCATTGCAAAATACCACATGGACTGATGTAGTCTCAGGAAACGCAGTTAATCTTGTTAGCAATGTTAGCATGAGCCCTTATGGACTCATGCTGTTGCATCGCTAAGTTGTTCTATTGGACAATGAGTTTTTTGCGCGATACTTTGTAGTCATTGATGATTTCAATCCAATATGTTCCAGGAGCCAATGTCTCTGTGGGGATCTCTGTTCTTGTCAGACCAAACTGTTCATTGCTGTAAATCATGGTAGCTGTTCTGCCTTGAATGTCAATGACACGAATTTGTGATTGTCCCATACTTTTCCACTCAATAATGCAATTCCCGATAGTTGGATTGGGGTACAACTTCATATCAGCATCGTTTGAATTTTCTTCGAAAATAAAAGTGGTTTGGCTTGGAGGAAGAATAATATTGTCTACCCAACAAGCGTCGCTTCCAGATGATACAATGTTGTCCTTTTCATAAATCCAACGCAAGGTGTGGTTGCCAGCGGATGCATTGTAGGAATAATTACTCCAAGCATTTTCCCCACTCCAACTGGTGATGTCTGTATTATCCACTTGAAAAGTCAAAAAGTCATATGAACCCTCCGTACTTGTTCTATACATGAAGCTCACTAGACCTGCAGTGGTAAAATCAGAGACCAACATCAAAGTAGTGCCTTGGCTATTATTGATGTTGCCACTTTCCATGCAATATGTGCCTGCGTATGGGGAATTAGTCGATACAAACCAATCGGCATTGCCTTCGTATTGCCAATTGAAAGTTTGATCATTTCCAGACTCCCATGTTTCGATGATTTGATTGATAATGGTGTTGGCAGAACAATCAACCCCTAAAAGCCCACTGATAGCCGAAAAATTGAATGTAACATTCTCTGTAATCCCAGCTGTTCCGTTAACAGAAACAACTGTGCTGAATAAATAGGTACCATCAACAGTAATGCTTGACATGTTGGCATTTTCTGTTGTGAGACTTGTGCTGTTGCTGTTGTCACTGATTGAGAAATTACCAGTATTGCTCGCAGCATGTCCTGTGTTGAGGATGGTGTATGAAATGGTTGCTGTTTCTCCTGTTTGCAAATATCCATCGCCATTTCCATTGTCCTCAATGACAAAACTGCCACAGCTTAAAACGGGAGCATTAATCACTTCCGAATAATTACTGGTCCAGCTGTTTCCTGCATCATCTGTAATGGTGATGGTGAAATTGACCACTGTTTGGTCAGCGATGTTTCCGCTAACTAAATACGAAAATGCATTGTTGATGTTAATGTTTTGATTCACACCAATGGCGATGGTATTGGCGGTATTGTCTGTGATGGTAATGTTTGAATTGTCACAAGTCAATGTAATGGTGACATTACCCGAAACCTCAATACCGACATTGCTCAAATTGATATCAACGGTTATTTGCTCAGCATAATCAACAGCGCCATTATTGGTGTTGATGCCGTTTGCGTCTTGATTGATGTGGTTATTCAATACAACATATGGACCTGCGGCAGGGATGATATCTACTGTCTGTTGATAAGGAATCGTGTTAAAATTGGTCAATGTGACCAACATGGTTCCAGGGTTGTTGATGGAGGCGAAATTTAGCGTGCATGTTCCACCTTGGATAAATCCAGTAGCCAGTATTCCGTTGCCAATGGTAAGGGATACCAGAGCATTTTCTGAAACGCTATTCACGGTAAATGATGTCATTCCCAAGAACAGGGTAGCTGCATGTTGGGCCTCAATTTGTGTTGGGAAATCTGTGCGCAATTGAATGGATGGGTCACCCATCAATATCCAAGTATCTGTCATATCTTCACCATCTCCGCCATAAACGTCATTCATTCCAGCACAGCCGTGCACGTGAATGCTTCCAAAGGTGTGACGTGTAGTGGTAACAGTTCCTGAGATTTCCGCAATAACAGCGTTCATCTCATCTTGTCCTTCCATTGGGGGAGCCCAACTTTGAAAAACGGTACTGAAAGCTCCGCCTATACCTCCAGTTGGCGTTGTAGGATTGGGACTTTTCAACCAAGCTTCGCCAAAGGTGTCTCCGGTGCCGCTATCATCATCAAAGTCTCCCACGCAACATCCTACAATAATGAAGTAAGGAAACTTGTGGTAATTGCTCAACTGATTAATTTGCGCATTGGTATAACTTCCTGTTACAATCAAACTATGGTCACCATGACCTGTGTAGTTGATTAAGCTGCAACCTCCATTGATGACATTGGTTAATTCAGCAGCTGTGGCATTTCCAGCTCCGTCTGCTGTAACGCCCCCTGAAGGGCTATTGGCAGTGTGATTGCCATCGTATTTTTCATAAACCAAGTCATAAGTAAAGTCCAAAAGATCCTGTTTTAAACCATTTTGATGCTGCCAATCGGCTTGGTTGTCATCTCCTATACCGGCACCCTCATCGGAACCAATACCCATTGCTGTTGAGAACCAATCCGTATCCGTGTTGGGATATTTTTCATACTCCATGATTTTTGAAACAACGCCATTGAGCTCGGTTGTGTTATGTACCAACAAGCGACCAACAAAAATTTCAGGGTAGTGATCGTTGCCTGAAATATATCCAAAGCAATTGTCACAATAACCCGTTCCACTGGGGTTGGTGACCAATTCTGATGGAACCTGATCTTCATCACCCACCAAAACCAAATAGGTAAAATCATTTCCACCTGAGTTGTAATAGTTGGCAATGTAATTGTCCATTGCCGCAACAGTAGGGACTTCTGCTACATCAACCACACGCACATCAATGCCTTTCTCAATCTTCCATTGAACCCATGGCTGAAGAGCGCTCATATAACTGTTATGGGTAATTACGAGCATATTTCCAATTTCATCAATGATATCATAACGATCGCCATGGATATCGTAATTTAAAAACTGCTTTTGATACAATTCTTTCCTCAATGAATTGGTTTGATTCCTTGACGTGTTGAAAGGATTTTCGCCAACCTGTTCTGTTGAAACAACAACGATTTCAATCTCTGTGTATACCCTTAATTTTTGGGTTGTCGGATTGTACTGGAAAGGATAAAAATGAATGTTTTGGCCTCGGAAATCACCAAAGATATATGGACTACTTCCTTTGGCCAATGTGCCGGGGAAAAAAGCATCATTTTGATAGGCTTCTCCATGTTGCGCCGCTATGGTTGACGGATCGATAGAGCGTGAAAGATTCCCTTTGGAGGCAGCAAGTTGAATATTGTCCAATTCATAAAACGAAGCATGATCCACAATGATTTGTGTCGCGTGCTGGTTATCAATGATGATGGACGTGGTGGCATAAAGAACCTCTGGACTTCCCAATTCCAATAGAGGTGTCAAATCTTTGCACTGAAGACGTTGATCATTTCCTTCTCCGGCTATCCAATTGAAATTGGACATTTGAAAACGAATTCGGTCACCATTGTTTTGCCCCAAATAATCAATGGATGATTGGGCATTAAGGATAGTGGTGATGCATCCAAAAATAAAAAACAGGACATTTTTTTTCATGCCCACAAGGTAATTCACACATTCAATCTTTTAACGCTGAATGGGGTTAATTTTTAGAAGGCAGGGGAGATTTTTAACATTTGGCCTGTCTCTGACCAAACCAAAATCAAATGAGATGGATTGGTCTTGAATTGCTCCAAAATGAAAGTTGAGGAAGAATTGGTGCCTTTGTTTATCAATTTGCCTGATGAATCAAATAGTTTCCATTCTCCAATTGGGGCGTTGCTGATGTGAATTTCGCTCTGGATGTATTGATACTGGATTTGTGGTGTTTTTATTCGTCTTATGCTGGCTGCATTGGGCGTGTTGTAATAAAAGTAAATGCTCTCGTGCAATTCCATGCTTCCCGTGGGAAAAATCCAAAAATGTAAGAAACCACTGCCTTCCATTTGATGAGGATGAGCGCTGATTTTGATCAAGGCATCGTATCCATTGGGCAATGGATGCATATCATCTGTATTGGGCATGTCGGTAAAGCAATCTGACCAATCACATAAAATAAATTCCCACGATGACGGGCAAGTGTTTTCAATCAGGCGATAACTCAAGTAGGCAGTGTCATTGGGATACAATGGAGTGATATCGATTTGATCAATGGAATAGACATCCAGTGGTAATTCGCGTTGTATTATGCTAGGACTGAACAAGAAATTTTGACTGGATCCCGTTATCGTTATCCCGCTAAGAAGAGCAATCAAGAGAAGGTATTTCATTTTGCAGTTGGTGTGTATTTGTCCAAATAACTTTGAATTCGATTTCGGCAGTATTCCGCTAACTCGCCATGTGTCATCCCCTGGTATTCCGCTGCGGTAATGGCTTTCCCAATGTGAACATGTATGGGGTGAGGTTTAACCCAAAAGCTACCTTTTTTTAGAGCTTTGTCTGTACCAAAAATCGCCATGGGTACAATAGGAATATTTCTTTTTTGAGCAATGATAAAGCTGCCTTTTTTAAAGGTGAGAAGTTGTCCTGAAGTACTACGCGTTCCTTCAGGGAAAGTGACCAGATTTTTACCGTTGCTCACCTTTTCAGCGGCTTCCTCCATGCTTTTGATGGCTTTTTCTCTGTTACCGCGATCAACAAAAATCATCCCCATGACTTGCATGTATTGCGCCAGTAACGGTACGTATGAAAGTTCTTTTTTTGCTACAAAAAAGAGACCTTTTGGAATGCTCCCAACCACAGCGGCTATGTCCAATTGTGAAAGATGATTGGCAATGTATATGGATGGTACTTCAGGGAGTTCTTCTTCAAATTCTGAGGTGAATTTTATTCCGAATAAAAAGAAGATAACCGGAGCCCAGAGATCGTAGGCAATTATCTTCACGCATTCATTGGCTGAAACAAAGATTCGCATGAAAATCCCTAATATTCCGCAGAAAATGGTCCATGTTAAAACGATGGGTAATACTATTATTCCCCTCATGCGTTTTGAAATAAAGAGTTGGCCATGATTTGGGCTTTTAGAAAGGCTTCCCAATCGTAACGTTCGTTGGGGTAGAGGAGTTCTTTTAAAACAGCGGAGTCTAAATTTCCTGTGAGTTGATTGGTGGCCATGGGACATCCTCCCCATCCTCCCATTGCACTGTCAATGCGCAAGCATCCGCTGTTTAGGGCTGAACGCGCTTTCATCATTGCGTCCTGCGGTGTGGCATGCAAATGAAGTCCTAAAGTCAAATGAGGAAATTTCTCCGTTGACTTTAAATACAATGACTCTATTTGATTCGGCGCGGCAGCCCCAACTGTATCACTCAATGAAAAAATACTTTTTGGATATCGCTCAGACAATTGCTGACACCATTCTAAAACAATGTCGGCGCTATAGGCATCACCATATGGATTGCCAAATGCCATGCTCAGATAAATCACTAATTTCTTATTCGTGGATTCAGCCATTTTGAAGATTTCATCCAATCTTGTTAAACTGTCTTCTTGCGTTGCACTGGTATTGCGAAGCTGGAATGTTTCTGAAACAGAAAAGGGAAATCCCAAGGTATCCACACGCTCTTCTTTGCAGGCATTTTCTGCACCGCGCTCATTGGCAACAATGACCAAAAAATCAGGTTTTTTCTTTTGCCATTCAACACCATTGATGACTTCAGAGCTGTCTTGTAATTGCGGAATGGCTTTGGCACTGACAAAACTTCCAATGTCAATCACATCAAAACCCACTGCAATCAATTGATTGATATAGTCTATTTTCTGGCCAGTAGGTATGAATTGCGTCATACCTTGCATGGCATCACGCGGACATTCAACCCAGGTAAAACGACTCAAATCCATAAAACAAAGTTATGGGCTTTGTTGGATTTCAACGCCTTTTTGAACCAGGAATATTGAAGGCGAATATTTTGTGTTGGAATAATACCCTTGAGATTGATGGCTCCACAGTCTTCTTTTTTGGTTTTTATCTCGCCAAAGGCTAATTTCAGGCCTCGAGAAAACAATGGATAGGGTTCCAAGGGCAGCGATAAAATTGACGCTTAAAAGTCCAAAAAGGACACTCTTGCGCCACTTGAATTCAAGCAATAGATAGTACAGAATAACCAAAGACAAAATTGCTAAAAATACCAACCACCAGATGGAGTGCAATTGCCATTGAAGGTTAGGTAGTTTTTCCAGGGTTTGTAATACGCATTCAAGCCCGTGGAAAAGGAGTTGGTTGATGGTATGAAAAGGAATAACAGGTAGGCAAAGTCCCAAAACCCATTCTCCAAAACACGTAAACAAAAGGATGGAGAAAAAAGGTACCAGTATGAAATTGGACAGTAAAAAATAGGTTGGTAAGGTTAGCGTTAGGGGAAGCAAAAATATTGAGGTGTAAAGTTGAGCGCCCATTGTGATAGCCAAGGATTGGACAATCCAACGTTTCCAAATGGACATCTGTTGGGTGATGTATTGCCATTTTCTATGGTGCACAACAATACCGAGCACCGCCAAGTGCGATAGAATAAATCCCCAATGGAATTGCAGCAAGGGCTGAATAATCAACAACAAAACAAATGAAATGCCCAAGGCATTCAGTGCGCCACTCTTTTCACTTAACATTTTACCAAAGTGAATAACAGTGAACATCACACAAGCCCTGAGCAGGGAAGGACTGTATTGGCCAATGTGTGCAAATCCCCAAATCAGAATCAACCCCAAGACGACAACCGTTTTTGGCATTCGGTTTCTTGTTGTTATTTGTAACAAAAAAATGATGGATTGAAAAATAAGCCCAATGTGCATTCCGCTCACCGCTAAGAGATGACTAAGACCAAGCGCTTTGTATTGTTGCTTGGTGCTTGATTCGATGAATTTAGTGTCGCCAACCAATATGGCCACCATCAGCCCAGCATGCGTGCTGTCATGGTGCTGAAGGAACCCTTGGAACATAGGGACATTGTCTGATTGCAATTGGCGACCGTTGAATGCTTGAATGGGTTGTTTTGGAAGAAAATCTCTTTTTTCGACTTCATGAATAAGAAATTGTTGCGCTGACCCCATAAGCATTAGAACGCCAGCCAAGACGGCGGACATGAATAGTTTGGTTTTAATCAGTTGGGTGAGAATGAGTCCTATTATACAGGCCAGAAGGTGAGCTCCAAACAAGGCGGGATGATTGAGGAGATAAACACCAATACCAAAGAACAATGCAATCCGAAGAAATGGGTTTTGCCTAAACAGTTGGCTCATGTGTTTTTTTACACAAACCTATCTTTTCTTAGGGCATTCCATTCTGTTTTTCCTCCTATAAAAAATGCATATACAATGCTATCCTTGTAAAGTCCTTTGTTGTTGATGTTATTAATCTGTATGGATTCTAGAGCTCTCTTGTTCAGCATATTGCTTAGCATACCATAGAAGGCAAAGTGTCCACGGACGATAGCCCAAAGATGATTGAACTTGCCTTCAGACAAAAATCTTACCCCTGCCAAACCATCCATCAGCAAACGCTTTAAAATCTTAATCGTTAAATTTGAATGGCGATAATTTTTTGTAATCAAATACAAATTATTTCTGAAATTCAAAAACGTTTTCATGGGGTTTTGACGATCAAGTGTGCCACCTCCGACATGGTATACTGTTGAATCCAAGCAAGCGCCGATTGAATATCCCCTGTTTTTTAACCGCCAACACAAATCTATTTCTTCCATGTGTGCAAAGAAGTCAGCATCAAATCCGTTCACTTCTTTCCAAGCGCTATTTCTAATCATAAGCGCAGCACCTGTTGCCCAAAAAACCTCTTTATTTCCTTGGTATTGTCCCAAGTCATCTTCAAATTGATAAAATATTCTCCCTGCACAAAAGGCATAGCCGTCGCGATCCATATATCCACCAGCTCCTCCAGCATATTCAAACCTTTTCTTGGTTTGATAATCGATGATTTTTGGTTGCACTGCTGCCAGTTGCGTATCTTTTTCCATCCATCGCAGCATAGGTTCGAGCCAGTTGGGCGTAACCTCAACATCACTGTTCAGCAGCATCAGGTATGGATGGTTTAATTCCTTTAAACCTTCGTTGTATCCTCCTGCAAATCCGTGATTTTTAGATAGTGAAATCCATTGCACATTGGGATGATTGTCGCGGCAATAGGAATGTGATTCATCGGTTGATCCGTTGTCAATAATAACAACATCGGCCAGCTCACTGCTGCACGTTTCAACATTGGATAGGAATTTCTCCAACCATTGTTTTCCATTCCAATTTAAGATGACAACCGCAATCTTCTTCATTCTAGTGCGGATTGTACCATAGTTGCTCTAATTCGTCACCAGAGTATGGATCCTGTCTTTGATTGTTCTTCAAACGGTTCACCGTGTTGGGGTCATTCATTTGTCTAGAACGTACCATATTCTTCCAATCAAAATTGCTAATTTCATTGGGAATATCACTGTGCAGCAATTCAAAATCCCCATTCAAACTTGTGTTGTAAAACAACAAGCGCTTGTTGTGTAGGTTGTTGTTGGTTTGGTAAAAATGCCAAATCTCAAAGGGCCAATAATCAGGATCGTTATTTCTAACCACGCGCGTAGATGGCTTGCCGTATTGCAGATATACTCGCCCTCTATCTGTTTCCCAGCCTTTCTTGATGGCTGTCCCAAACTCCTTGTCACAAGCTGCAACCTCCTTTTTATAGTCAGCCCATGCCAATTCTGGAGAAATGGGATTGCGCTTGTACCAGAATTGATACATATATCCCTGCAATTGTTTTAAATTGTATGCTGGCAATACATCAATGATGATGTTTTTTTCATTTCCTTGTGCAATCGGAGTCAAAGAACGTATGTGCTCCATGAGTTGGAGACTGTCCTGAAATTGTTGCACAAAAGTGAGGTCAATGAGCGGAGAGGCTGATGTTTCATCGCTAAGTTCCGTTTTTCTGAAAAATCTACGCTCTTTGGTTGCAACCACCTGATTGGATTTGTCTTTGATTTCTATTTTAAAGATGTATTCTCCTGCAGCTAGTTGGGCAATATCCAATTTTCCCAAAACGGGTATCACGGATTTTGCACTTTCTCTTTTGATTCGGCTTAATCCAGGAATGATGTTGTTTTTAAGATCAAAAATGGAGTATTGAACGACGAAAGGGTCCTGAAGAAAATAAAGGTCGGTATTGTACAATTCTGCGTAAAATTCCATTTCATTTTCTTCGGAAAATCTAGTGTCTGAAATCAAAGGCAATATGTCCACAGCACCCTTGGTAAAAGCGTTGGGTTCTTTGGTGGGAATAGATGCTTTTACCCAAACAACATCAGAGATAAAGGCACCTTTGTTGAGATTGATGACTTGTATTTCATCTTTTAAAATGCTCTTTTTTTGATCAGCCAATCCCAAATCAGTCATTTCTATTTCTATCTGGATATTTCCATTTTCTGACGGTATCCGCTCCAACGCAGAGCAATTCTGACGCTGGTCTTCTTTGGTATTCCATGGAAACAAGGCCTTGACTTTTTTGTATCCGATGATTTGATTATTCTTAAAAAGGGTGATCAATATTTCGGCTCCAATGAATTGCGACTGATTTTCCGAAAAACTTTTTAAGGATGCTCCGTCAAAGTCGAAATAAAATTCGATGTAGGGTTGATCTTTTCCTTCGTTTATCGCAGCCGGCAGATGAAAAACCCTATAATCCGTGTAACACCGCATCGACCATCCCATTTGGGACAATAGTAAAAAAACAAGGACTGAGTAAAGTGACTTCATCCCTCAAAAATACAACAAGTAGAGCTGCCTATCTTATCCAAAATTTGAAAAAACCATTCAGCCCTGGTATATGAATTGGAGCCATTTGCAGAAGCTTCCCATACCATGACAATAGAATTTGATGCCGTCTTAAGGGGGTAGCTTCTTTTGCCAGTTGGGTCAATGACTCAAACTGCTCTTGGGTAATTTGTTTTTGTCTATTGTAATGGCCTGCCACGGATAAAAATGCCAATATGGTTCTGCTCAGTTTTGAAGCCATGTGCTTAGGAAGTTTGTTCCAGAATTCATGGACGTACAAGTGGCATCCTTTTCCCCATTTCTCCAAATATTGAAAACGACTGCCGATCACCAATTTTTGTTCATCTAGACGGTAGAAACAATCTGGTTTTTTTTCTGGAAATGTGAAAATGCGCTCTCCCTTGAGTAAAATGTGTGTGTGAAATTCAATGTCTTGCAACCTATGGTAGTTGGCATTCCATTTGAAATAGGGAACGATGGATGCTGTTTTCCACAAAGGCGACATGCTGGTCCATGTAATATCGTGTTCAATCAGCCGCTCCAAAAACCGATCCTTTGGAGGGATCCAAGGATGAATAAATTCTTGATCGCAGAAATCTCCTTTAAAAGGCATTAGGGGAAACACCCAACCGATACCACTTGGATTTTGCTCGGCCACTTTTATCCTTTCTTGAAGGCAATCAGGGGATATCAAATCATCTGAATCCAAAAACAACAAATAGGCTCCTGTGGCCATTGACATGCCTTTATTGCGCGCAACAGCTCCTCCTTGATTGCTTTGCTGATGGTATTGTAAGCGTTTGTCTTGGGATGCAAAATCTTGTATAATCAATAAACTGTCATCCGTTGACCCATCGTCGATGATGATCAATTCCCAATCCTTATAGGTGCTTGCCAAAACAGATTCAATGGTTTCCCCAATGAATAGACCCTTGTTGTAATTGGGACAAATGATGGAAATTTTATTCGGGAAATACATGATTGAGTATGGTTAAAGCCATTGCTTCAGCTGTATGTGCCCTTGCCAAATGCAGCGCCTTCTCAGGATGATAGGACTTAAGGGAATTTGAATTGTATTGTTCTAAAGAACAACCCAAGTTATGATCCTCAATAGTCTTGAGCACTTGACCTTTTGGTCCTATGTACAAGTAAGGTTTACCCAAAGGCAGGAAATCATAAAATTTGGTGGTGTGGAAATCCTTATTGTCTTCACTGAGCAGTATTATTAATCCTTGACTGGAAGCAAGATGATGGTCTAGACCCTGATCCATCCATGGATAAAAAAGTATGTTGTTGTATTCTTTGACCATTTCTTGTTGGATACTAGTCGAAAAATTCCCAATAAAGTGCAATTGTGGCTGTTGCTCTACAGGCAGAATATTCAAAGTTTTTAGAGCGGTTTGGATATAGGGCATCGATCCGTCATAAAGGTTTCCTGCATAGGTAATTGTGGGTACTTCTGAATGAGGCGGGGTAATTATCGGTGTTAATGGCCTATCGGTAAAATGAGGTATCAGAATTCTTTTTGCCTGTGAATCTTCTTTTTCAAACTCTGATAGTATGGCTTCGTAAGGCGCAGATAGGAAATCGGATTGGATGCCTACCTCCTTCTGAAATTTGAGCTCTGCTTCCCGCTGACGGTTATTCAGGATTTGCAAACCGTAGTTAACAGCATTCTTCCAAGGGTCTCTAAAGTCACACCACAATTGTATCTCTGGATGCTTTTTCTTGAATCTGGATGCATATACACTCAAACTAAATGGAGCACTGCTCACAAAAAGCAGATCAATGGGTTTCTTTTGATGAATGGATTCAAGTTTTTTAGAAATGGCCAACTCTGAAAATCTGCAGTCATCTATGGGATTGCCAGCAGTAAATGCACCATGCCATTTTTTGAGTATCCAAAGTTTGATGGAATTGATTAACCCACTTTGGAAATACAACGCGTTGAAATGATTTTTTTCTTCTATATAATGGTAATCAAAGGAGTGAATGGTTTCTTCATCGATCCAATTTTGCGAACCTTTGCCATCGTCCTTTGTTGATTGAGTGACAATGGTGATGTCATGTCCCAAGGCCTTCCACTCCTTGGCTAGTTTTGCACTGCGTCTTCCCCCAATCCCTTGGTTGGGCGGAAATTGCCAATTCAAAATCAAGATGTGTTTTTTCACCATTGCTGGCTAAATTAGAATAAAATTGCATTTTAAAGTTGAAAGGATGAATACGAAGATGGAACTGGAACTAGAAAATTGGAAAAACACAACGCTATTGGGCGCCTTGGGTATTGAGATGCTGGAGATGACCAAAGAGAAGGTCACAGCCAAAATGCCCGTTGATTCGCGCACACATCAGCCTTATGGTATATTGCATGGTGGAGCCAGCGCGGCATTGGCCGAGACTGTCGCTAGTGTGGGTTCATATCTCATTGCCAAAGAAAACAACAGCATTGCAG
Source organism: Flavobacteriales bacterium (assembly GCA_947504275.1). Classification (GTDB taxonomy): domain Bacteria; phylum Bacteroidota; class Bacteroidia; order Flavobacteriales_D; family Sanyastnellaceae; genus CAMCTV01. The sequence continues at coordinate 20,133 of CANNHA010000012.1, read as the reverse complement.
TGGGTGTTGATTTGAACATCACTCACCTTAAGTCTAAAAGACATGGTTGGGTCACTGGCATTGCTACTCCGATAAAAATTGGTCGTAGTCTTCATGTTTGGGCGGTGCAAATTGTCGATGAAGAGCAGGAATTGATTGCCACAGCCAAGTTGACTACCATGATTAAAGTCGCCAAATGAGCTTTGAGATTGCTGCATTGATTTCAGGTGTTACATTTGGATACCACATCACTTTACCGCAATCTATGGGGGGTAAGGTGCTAGTAGGATCATGGGACGACTCCAATTTTGTTCAACCTTTTGATCCCAATGCTGATCCCGGTAGAATAGGTGGAGAATGTTTAAACCATGCAGATTATTTGAAATTGGTCGAAAAAGCCAAATCTGCAATGCAAGTCCATCATTGGAAAAAAATTGTTACTAGTCGATGCTTTGAGTGGCAGATGAAAGATTGGAATTTAGAGCGTTACGTGCATCAATTGCGGCTTCGTTTTCCTGAGTCTTTTTTTGTAATTGTGAATCATCCTATTTGGGGAAGATGGATTGCTGCTAGCCCAGAGTTGCTGTTGAAAAAGAATGGAACCCGATTAGAAACTATGGCTTTGGCGGGGACACTTGCCGCTGACTCTCTTCTTGCTTGGGGAAGAAAAGAGGTTGCGGAGCACGAGGTAGTTAGAGATATGATTGTAAACACTTTGAGTGATCATGGTGTTGATGAGATAAACGTTCACCCTCAAAGCGAGTTGTATTTTAAGACAGTTAAGCATTTGCAAACAAAAATTACGGGTTCGATGCAAGGCGATGTACACAGATTGGTGCAAGCTTTATCTCCAACCCCTGCCTTGGCAGGAATGCCTGTGCAACCAGTGATGAAATGGATTGTTGAAAACGAGCAATACCAAAGAGGTTTGTATGGGGGAATTGTCAACGTTCATGATCAAGAGGAAAGCTACGCCATTGTCTTGCTTCGATGTTTACATCTTAAAGAGGAAAGTGCGTTGGGATTTGTTGGTGGTGGTGTAATGTCTGACAGCGATGCGGAAATCGAGTGGAATGAAACAGTGATGAAGCAGAACGCATTTATCTTTGCCCTAGATGAGAATATCCAATAAAACAGTTGTTCAATCTTTGTTGTTTTTACTTCAAGAAAGAGGAATACAGCATATTGTTTATTCACCAGGTTCTCGGAATGCACCATTTGCAATCAGTTTGGACGGTCATCCATATTACAAGGTTCATGTCAAAGTGGACGAGCGCAGCGCTGCTTTCTTTGCCTTGGGAATGGCACAACAATTAAAAAAGCCTGTTGCTCTTGTATGTACTTCAGGAACTGCGCCATTGAATTATGCACCTGCAATTGCAGAAGCTTTTTATCAAGAAATTCCGTTGGTGGTCATCACCGCTGATCGCCCAGCTGAAAGCATTAATCAAAGTGAAGGTCAATGCATCAATCAGAAAGGCATCTACAACAATTTTGTTAAGGCGCAGTGCAGTGTAATAGAGGAGGCAAATGGCGATTTAGAAGTTGACGCTAATCATTTGATGTTGGCCAAAACTTTGAATGAGGCCATTCAATTTCCCTATGGTCCCGTGCACATCAATGTGCCTTTCAAAGAACCACTATACAAAGAAGCTTCAACCTTGAACCCTTTTACCCAGATTCGATCGGAACTTCCTCAAAGGATAGAAATCCCTTCTATTCCTTTGTTTCGTGAGGATTGGAAGCACTTGATTCTCTTAGGACAAAACACCGATGATTCCTTAGCTCCCTTGGTTCAAAAGCTGGCAAAATTGGATAATGTGCTTGTTTTAACTGAAACCCATAGCAACTCCCATGCATTGGGTGGTGTGGATTGCATAGATCGTTGGATCATGTCGTTGTCGGAAGCTCAGATCAATGCATTGCATTGGGATGTTGTGATATCTCTGGGACACAACATCATATCAAGAAAAATCAAAGCGTTGATCAGAACCAAAGCCAAGGCGCATTGGTCTATTCAATGGCAAAACAATCCCATCGATACGTATCGTTTGAAACCATCTGTCTTTCATTGCTCCATTCACGATTTTCTTCAATTTTGGTTGATGAATGTGAAAACGATAACGGAAGATGGTTGTATTAAAAGGCCATCAATGACGAATGAGAATCAGCTCACGGAATTTTTCAATCATCGTCCATTTTCTGATTTGAAGTTGTTTTACCACCTCACTCAATTTTGGCCAACTGGAGCGCAGATTCAAATGGGTAATAGTTCTGTCGTACGCTATATTCAATTGTTTGAACAGCGCCGCGATTTGCGGTTTTTCGGGAATAGGGGAGTAAGCGGAATAGACGGTTCCACCAGCACAGCAGTAGGTGCTGCATCCGTTGTCAATCAACCAGTTATTTTAGTAACTGGTGACTTGTCCTTTCTATACGATGCCAATGGTTTATGGCATCAGCCATGGCCAAAGAATTTGAAAATTGTGGTGGTGGACAATGGGGGAGGAGGGATATTTAACATCATAGAAGGTGCTAAAAATGAGCCATCCGTTCCTCGTTTTTTTGAAACCCCGCACCAAAGAAACCTGATTCAATGGGTCAATGGATGGGGATTGAAAGCAGTTGAGTACATAGAGCTCAATGGCGAAGATTTAATAAATTTCTTTGGAAACCATGATTACGATGTCTTGGTGGTGAAAACTCCGTCAGCAGTGAACCCAATTGAATTAGATTTGTTCTTTGAATACTTTAAGCAGCAAAATGAGAGAGTGGAAAACAATTAAAGAATATTCGGATATTCTTTTTGAATGGCATGATGGGATTGCAAAAATCACCATTAATCGACCTGAGGTGTATAACGCATTTCGCCCGCAAACCAATGTGGACATGATTGATGCTATGGATATCTGCAGAGAGCGTCAAGACATTGCTGTGATTGTATTGACAGGCATTGGAGAAAAGGCATTTTGTAGCGGTGGCGATCAAAATGTAAAAGGCGTCGGTGGTTATGTTGATGACAATGGTGTTCCCCGCCTTAATGTATTGGACTTGCACAAAAGAATCAGAGAGATCCCCAAGCCTGTCATTGCAATGGTCAATGGATACGCTATTGGCGGAGGTCATGTACTGCATGTTGTTTGCGATTTAACCATCGCTTCCGATAATGCGCGTTTTGGACAGACTGGTCCTAAGGTGGGTTCATTTGACGCTGGCTTCGGTTCCAATTATCTGGCCCGTCATGTGGGGCAGAAAAAAGCCAGAGAGATTTGGTTTTTGTGTGAGCAATACACTGCCCAAGAGGCCTGTGATATGGGTATGGTGAACAAAGTGGTTCCATTGTCAGATCTTGAAGATACAACCATTCAATGGTGCAAGACCATCATGAAACGTAGTCCTTTGGCTATCAGAATGATCAAACGAGGATTGAATGCAGAATTGGACGGTCAACGCGGTTTGATGGAGTTTGCAGGTGATGCCACCTTGTTGTATTATTTAACACAAGAAGCACAAGAAGGGAAGAAGGCTTTCTTGGAAAAACGAGATCCAGATTTCCAGCAATTCCCAAAGTTTCCCTGATGAAAATTGGGCCATGGATATCCGCCTCTAGGTTAAGAACCTTACCGTTGGCAGCTTCTGGAATTTTATTGGGTGCCTCGCACAATAGTCAAGTTTCAATGAATATTGTGACTTTGATGTTGGGATTGTTGACCGCTTTTTTCCTGCAGATTCTTTCCAATTGGGCCAATGATTTAGGAGATTTTGAAAACGGAGCAGACCAGGTTAGATTAGCAGGACCATCAAGAGCGGTTCAGTCCGGAAGTATTTCCGCTCATCAAATGAAATTGGGAGTATTCATCATGGCCTTGGTCACCTTGGTTTGCGGAATTCTATTTCTGTATCAAGCGCTTTGGCTGAACAATCGACACATCGATTTTTGGATTTTCCTTTCATTTGGTTTGTCTGGAATAATCGCAGCATACGCCTATACAGCAGGCCCTAAACCTTATGGTTACATCGGCCTTGGAGATTTATCTGTATTTGTGTTTTTTGGATTGATGAGCGTTCTTGGCATGCATTACATATTGTACAACGGTCTAGATATGGAGTCTTTTCTCCTTTCAATTTTTATGGGCACCATGTCTGTTGGCGTTCTGCATCTAAACAATATGCGCGATATTGATGATGATGCCAAAGCAGGTAAAATCACTGTGGCCCTGAGGTTGGGTTGGAGAAAATCCAAGTGGTACTTATGTGCTTTGTTTGCTTTGGGTTTCGGCTCACTCATTTTATTTATGTTTCCCTTATTCAAAGCCAGTATCACATTGTTAATCATACCAGTGGCGTTTTTTCTTTCCATCCGGAAAATTCAAGATCCGGCAAAATTGGACCCCTTCCTAAAAAAATTGGCCTTGATTGTTTTTTTTAATGCTATCTTCGTCTTCATCCTTTCCAAGGTGTAATCTAGCGTATGAAAGACAATTCAAAAAAGGCGGCTCATTTTTACGGAGTCAACTTTCTTCAATTTATTTTTTCAAGTCTAGTAGCCCTGTATTTGGGTTACGTTGCAGTGGGGGGTATTCCTGCGCTTCTTGATCCAAAGCGGATGCAGATACCTGTTTATTTCGTTTTTTTTGACTGGTTAGTCGGAGTCTTCCTCTTTGTTCTTGGTGTAGGAGCGTCCATTCAATTGAGAAACAAATTCATCAATCAAAAGAAAGCTTCAGCCAATAATATGCGGAAAGGCCTGATCCTTTTTGCAGTTGGTTTGATTTTTCTCAATTGGGGTATGAATGTTTTTATCATTGCCGGCGCTTCCTTTATTGTTTCAGGTTTTTTCAGAAAAACAGATGGCTTGTGGCTCCATGGATTGTCATTGACCATCATATTAGTTTCCATGGTGCTGATAAATTTTGATATTCCTTTCCGATTGAGATATTTTGGTATCGACTTCCAGAATGATGGATTGGTCAAACTAACAGCCTTTCTTTTGTTCAATGGTTACTATTCTTTTTTTCCTTGGGTTGCCATATTTCTCAGCGGTATGGCTGTTGGAAAAGGTGCCCTAAGGCCACGAGGGTTTTTTCCTCCTTCCTCATTGGTAGCTATCATGATCATTGTAGCAGGTTTCATGGTGAATCGTTATTGTGATGGGCTTTATCCTCAAATGGACATGTACCGTGCAAAGTTTCTTTATCCATTTAATCAATTTGTTTATCAACCATCTTTCATGCTATTCATCATTGGATTCTCATGGTTGTTAATCAATTTTGTCAATCATTTTTTCACCTTTATTCACGCAGAAAGAACCCTGGACGTAATCAAAGATTTAAGTTATCAGAAGTATTCAATCTTGTTTTTCTTTTATTTTTTCTGCTCACTTTTCATCATGGGATTTGCACATAGTGGCACTATCATCATTGGATTTTCTTTTCCTGCTACCTTGATGATTTCTCTGGCAATACTTTTTATTGGAATGATGTTCCTGCTTAAATTATGGAAGAAGAAAGTGAACAAATATACCCCACTGGAGTGGTTGATAAAGTCTGTTTCTTTAAAGAACAATTCAGCAAGCTAACCTTCCAACATTGGGATCTTGTATTTCATCGTCCGGCAAAGACGTCCAGAAATACAATGCTACAGCACCGAGTTTGTTATGTTTTTCTGCATGATGAACAGGGTAATGTCATGGCCAAGGGTGAAATAGCACCAATTATTGGACTTTCTATAGAATCTTGGGATCAAATTGAAGCAGCCATTCAAGAGTGGTTAAGGGGGGAGTTTTCTCAAGCAGATCAATGGCCTTCTTCCTTGCATGCCGCCATTGATATGCTCTGGCAGGATCTGTTTCCAAAACCATTTCCCCAACATTGTTTAATCAATGGATTGGTTTGGATGAATGATTTGGTGTCCATGCACCATGAAGCCATTGAGAAATACAAACAAGGTTTTAGATGTATTAAAATAAAAGTTGGCGCCCTCAATTTTGAAGATGAACTGAGTTTAATTCGTTCATTGAGAAATCAATTCGGCTCTGATGTCATTTTGCGTTTGGATGCCAATGGTGCTTGGAAGCCAAGTGAAGCCATGACCAAATTAGATGCATTAAGTAAATGGAGTATACACTCCGTTGAACAGCCAATAGCTACCGAGCAGTGGAAAGACATGCGAGAATTGAGCAAGAACTCCCCAATTCCCATAGCCCTCGATGAAGAACTGATTGGTGTTGAGCTTATGAATATAGAAAATGTAATAAATGAGATCGAGCCACAGTACTTGGTAATAAAACCATCGCTGCATGGAGGCTTGGATAGGTCAATCCAATGGATTCAAGCAGCTGAAAACAAAGGAATTCAATGGTGGGCAACTTCAGCTTTGGAAAGCAATGTTGGTCTTTCTCACATCTACCGTTGGCTCGGTCAATTTCATAACGCATTGCCTCAAGGTTTAGGAACAGGCCACTTATACACCAACAATTGGGAGAGTCCATTGCAGCTGAATGGTGAATATATGGAGTGGAACAACGCTTTAAATTGGAAGGAGCCATGGAATTAATTATTCGAAATGGTAATGTCCTTGATGCTGTTGAGCATTTCCCAGAAATAAAGTTATGGGTTGATGACTGGTTGTCAAATAAGTCAAATTTTCAATTCGAGACTTCAGGCACTTCTGGGGTCAGAAAACAACTGATTTTTTCAAGAACGCAATTAATCGCGAGTGCAAAAAGAACTTGTGATTTTTTTCATCTTGGTTCTGGAACCAAAGTGTTGCATCGCCTCCCCATGCAATTTGTAGCAGGCAAGATGAACATCGTTCGAGCACTAGTAGCGGGCCATTCCGTCTGGGTAGAACAACCTTCCATGCATTTTAATCTCCCATGGAATCCGGAGAATATTCAATGGGATTGGTGGACAACAACACCTGCTATGTTGGCCGCATTTCTCGAGGCCAAATTAGACCCCAACGTTTTTCAAAAAATTTTATTGGGTGGTGGTAAGGTGCCTACCCAGCTCCGGAATCAATTGATTAATTTCAATGGCCATTGCTTCGAGAGTTATGGAGCGACAGAGACCTTAACCCATATTGCTGTCCGATCCATTATGCCAATCCCAAGTCATTTTCGTTTATTCGATGGCGTGAGCGTGATGGAGCATCAGGATGGAATTGAAATTCATGACAATGTCACAAAAATTCAAGTTTCATTGAATGACGCCTTGCATTTTTATGGAGAAAATGAGTTTGAAGTATTGGGCCGATTGGATGATGTAATCAATTCCGGGGGGCTTAAAATTCATCCTTTATTGGTGGAGGAAGTGCTGGCGCATTGGACTTCTTTACCTTTCTATATTACCCAATCTCCAGATAATAAGTGGGGAAAGGCTGTAACACTGGTGGTTCTAAAATCAGATATTCTTGAATGGAAGAGTTTGAATCTAAAAATAATTTTTGAAAATCACCCAAATTGGAGACCCCGAAAAATCGTCCTTGTTCAAAAAATGGATAGAAATGAAAATGGAAAAATTGTCCGGAAATACAACCCGGAAGGAATGGTTGATAGCATCTAACAACCAACACAAGATTGATGAAATCAAGTTGTTTTTTAAAACAAATGGATTGGGTGTAAACGCCATTGGCTTGAAGGAGGCCGGTATTGAAATTGACATCCCGGAAACGGAATTAACTTTTGAAGGCAATGCTTGGTTGAAGGCCAATGCTCTAAGATCATTGTGGAATGGCAACATTTTGGCCGATGATTCAGGGCTTTGTGTAGAAGCTTTACGCGGAGCTCCAGGTATTCATTCTGCTAGGTATGCAGGAGAGCCAACTTCGCATGCAAATAATGTTTCTAAGTTACTTCTGGAGATGTCAAAAAATAGCAATAGATCGGCCCATTTTTTAACGGTACTTGTCGGTTACTACAATGGGCAACCCTTTGAAGTCAATGGATATGTTCACGGAAAAATAACACGCACCCCGATGGGGTGGGATGGTTTTGGGTACGATCCAGTTTTTGTTCCAAATGACTGCTCAAGAACTTTTGCAGAACTGTCCAATGTGGAAAAGAATTTGCTGTCCCATCGAGCCAATGCAATGCATCAATTGTTGCTTAAAATCAAAAGTATAGGCTAAAGGATTTTGGCGTAATTTGCACACCCAAACCATTTTAATATGAGAAATTACTTGGAATTTGAATCACCCATCAAGGAATTGAATGAACAGATTCAAAAGTTAAAAGATAGTGCTGTAAAGACAGGAATCAATGTCGAGTCAGCTGTTCAAGAATTGGAGAGAGCCCTGGAAGAGAAGACTATTGAAATTTACAAAAATCTTGACCCATGGCAACGCGTGCAGTTGAGTCGTCATCCAGATAGGCCATACGCTTTAGAATACATCGAAGCCCTGACAGAAGGTACTTGGATTGAGCTGCATGGTGATCGCACGGTTAAGGATGACAAGGCAATGATAGGTGGATTTGGCATTATGAATGGTCAGTCTGTGATGTTCATTGGTCAGCAGAAGGGTGTGAATACCAAGATGCGTCAGTACCGAAACTTCGGGATGGCCAATCCTGAAGGATATAGAAAAGCCTTGCGCTTGATGAAGTTGGCTGAAAAGTTCAACAAGCCTATTGTAACATTAATTGATACGCCAGGAGCATTTCCTGGATTGGAAGCGGAAGAAAGGGGGCAGGGAGAAGCCATTGCCCGCAATTTGTTCGAAATGATGCGTCTTAAAGTTCCTGTCATTTGTATCATCATTGGTGAAGGAGCTTCTGGCGGTGCCCTTGGAATTGGCATTGGTGATAAAGTATTGATGATGGAGAATACTTGGTACAGCGTTATTTCCCCAGAATCTTGCTCCTCTATTTTATGGCGAAGTTGGGATCATAAAATAACAGCCGCTAAAGCCCTGAAATTGACAGCTGAAGACATGCATAACAATGGATTGGTTGACGGAATTGTCAGAGAACCTTTAGGTGGAGCTCACGCCAATCACACGGAGGCTGTAGAAATCTTGAAATCGGTTATTACAGAAGCCATTCAAGAATTGTCTCAGTTAGAAACGGAAAAAAGAACCGCCATCAGAATTGAGAAATTTTGCGATATGGGCCGTTTTGTAGAGCCCCACATGCAATAACTTGTTAAAAAAATAACAATCTTCTACCCATCTACATTCAATATTAATGTAATTTCGCAAATGATAAAGAAAAGAAAATGAAAAAAAATAATTTGTTCGTTGTTTCAACAGTAGCCCTAGCCATGGGTTTGTTTTCTGCTTGTACCAATATTGGATCCATGCAGAAGAGAATGGCAGAATTCAATGCTAAAGTAAATCCAGATCCTCTAGAGGTTCATGGTGATACTGTTGCGGTATCCATTTCAGGTAAGTTCCCTCCTAAATTTTTTGCTAAAAAAGTAGCAGTAGTGGCTACTCCAGTTTTGGTTTACGGTACAAGTGAAGTGAAACTAAAAGACAAGCAGTTTCGTGGAGAAGCAGCCCCTGGCAATGGCGATGTAGTTCCCTTTGAAGCAGGTAAAACTTTTTCATATTCTGATAAATTTGCCTACGCACCATCCATGCAAACCAGCGAGTTAAAATTGCGCATTGTTGGCTCACAAGGAAGCAAGTCAGCCAATTTACCTGAGGTAAGTTTGGCAAAAGGTGTCATCACCACTTCTTACTTGGTGAACAAGAATGAAGGCAAAGTGATGTCATCTGCGGATAAGTTTGTTCGCTCAACTTCTAGCTCCTTTGAGGCTGAAATTTTGTTTGATTACAACAGTGATAAAATTCGTCCAGCAGAATTGAAAGATAAGGACATTGCAGCTTTGGTTGAGTTCTTATCCAAAACAATGCCTGCTAATCCCCGAATGAAAATTACCAACATTGAAGTTCAGTCTTATGCTTCTCCAGAAGGTGAGATTTTCTTGAACAATGATTTGGCTACTGGCCGCGGTGATGCTGGTAAAACTGTATTGATGGACCTTTTGAAAAAGAACAAGCTAGATGCGCAATATGCTGCAATGATTCAGTTAAACCCCAAAGGTGAAGACTGGGCTGGTTTCAAAACGGCCATGGAAAAGTCAGCCATAGATGACAAGGATTTGATCATTCGCGTCTTGCAGCGCACAACTGATCTAGAAGCGCGTGAGCAAGAAATCAAGAACATCTCAAAGACCTATCAAGAAATTGAAAAGGTTATTTTCCCAGGTCTTCGTCGTTCTATTATTCGTGTAAACTACACATTAGAAGGTTACTCTGACCAAGAATTGAAAACAATGGCTTCTAACCCATCAAGCTTGAAATATGAGGAATTGATGAGAGCTGGTGGTTTGGTTTCTGATTTGAATACCCAAGTGGCTGTTTACAAAGAAGCATCAATGAAGTCTGACGCTGATTACAGAGCTCATAATAACTTAGGTGTTGCTTATTTTAATCAAGGCAAAACGGCTGACGCAAAAACACAATTTGAAAAGGCATACACAATGACCAAAAACGCTGAAACGGCTTGCAATTTTGGTTTGGTTACGCGTTTGAGCGGTGACATGAAGAAAGCAAATGCATTGTTGAATGAAAGTGGTTCATCTGAAGCCAAATTCAACATGGGTGTTGGAATGATTATGGCCGGTAATTACGGTGCTGCTATCAACAACATGAGCAACAACAAAACATTTAACTCTGCATTGGCAAGATGCTTGAACAAAGATTTCTCAGGTGCTAAGGCTGATTTGGATGCTTGTAACAACGACAACAACAGTGCAATGGGCTATTATTTGAGAGCTATTGTAGGTGCGCGTTTGAATGATGCCAACATGGTAAAAGAGAGTTTGGCTAAAGCCATTGAGAAAGATGGTAAATTGGCTGAGAAAGCTAAGTCTGATTTGGAATTCAGAAATTTCCAAGGAAATTAATTCAAAACATAAAATGAACTAAAAAGAGGCTTCGGCCTCTTTTTTTTTGCGCAAAAAAAGGTTGTCAAAAATGACAACCTGTAAAAATATTTCCCCTAAAGGATTACATCATTTGTTTGATGCTCAAAGCTACTTTTGCTTTTAATTCAGTGCGTTTAACAATGTAGTCCAGAAACCCGTGCTCCAAAACGAATTCTGAGCTCTGAAAGCCTTCGGGTAAATCTCTTCCTATGGTTTCTTTTACGACGCGAGGTCCGGCAAACCCAATCAAAGCTTTGGGCTCTGCAATGTTGATGTCACCAAGCATGGCAAAGGACGCAGTAACACCTCCTGTTGTAGGGTCTGTTAGAAAAGAAATATAGGGAAGGTGATGATCGGCTAGTTGTGTGAGTTTGGCAGAGGTTTTGGCCATCTGCATCAAAGAGAAGCCTGCTTCCATCATCCTTGCACCGCCACTTTTAGAAATGCAAATGAATGGACATTTCTCAGCGATGGCCTTGTCAACTCCACGGGCAAATTTTTCACCAACGACTGACCCCATGGAACCTCCGATAAAGCCAAAATCCATACAAGCAATGACAGCCTTTTGGCCATCAATTTTTCCTAGACCAACGCGCAATGCATCTTTAAGTCCAGATTTAGCAATGGTCGTTTTAATGCGGTCTTTATAGGCCTTTGTATCCGTAAACTCCAATGGATCTGCACTAATCAAATGTGAAGCCACTTCAGAATATTCATTCTCGTCAAAGAGGATTGAGAAGTATTGTCTTGAATTTATTTTCTCATGGTAATCACATGAAGAACATACCCAATCATGTTCTGCATGTTGTTCGCTAGTTACAACGTGCTTGCATTCGGGACATTGATACCATAGTCCCTCAGGGATTTCTTTCTTCTCCTGACTTTGGGTGGTTATACCCTTTTTCATTCTTTTGAACCAACTCATCTTCTCCTAGATTAAGGCCCAAAAGTAATAAAAATCAAGATTGAAAATACCAGATTCAGCAGAGTTCGATCCCATTGACGGAAACAACATCCTGCAATGGAAATTGTCCAACCTCTTCCAATTCAATCCACTCTGATTTTCCAATCATTTTGAGCTGTTTTAATTTTCCAGAGAACTCTAAAACTTGATCTTGGATTTGAACACTGATACGCAACATAGGTTTTTTGTTTGCACAAATTTGGTTTGCTTATTTCGCTTCAATCTTTCCAGAATATGAAAAAAAGGTTATTCCATGTTAAGAATTGACTTTTCTATCTCAAATTTGCAGCATGCCCATAAACATCGATCGCAATCTTGCAGAGTCACTTGGAAACTTGGAATGGATGGCCAAGCAAGCAGTGGAAGGTTTTATTACAGGCCTGCATAAAAGTCCATTTCATGGATTCAGTGTGGAGTTTGCAGAACATCGGTTGTACAATCAAGGGGATAGCCTGCGCCATCTTGATTGGAAGCTAATGGCGCGAACCGATAAGATGTTTCTGAAAAGGTATGAAGAAGAAACCAATTTACGTTGCCAATTGATTATAGACGCCTCTGCATCGATGCGTTTTCCGATAGGCCAATTCAAAGCAAATGGCAAACACAATAAATTGAGTTTTTCAATATACTGTGCAGCGGTTTTGATGGAGTTGTTTAAAAGACAACGGGATGCAGTTGGGTTGACCATGTTCCAAGATCAAATTGTATTCAATGCCAAGCCTGCTACATCTAATACTCACCTTCAACGACTTTATCTTCAGTTGGAGGAGTGGCTCGATCAAGATTGGAAGGCACATGAGCAGTGGAAGACAGACATTGTACAAACCCTGCACCAATTGGCTGAAGAATCCTCCCGCAGATCTTTGACGGTAATATTCAGCGATCTTTTGGATAGTTCATCAAAATTGGAAGATTTATTTGCTGCATTGCAGCATCTGCGCTACAATAAACACGAAGTCGTTATATTTCACGTTGTCGATGAAGATAAAGAGTCCTTGTTAAACTTTGATTCACGATTGCATACTTTCATTGACCCAGAGACAGGAGAAACCATCAAGTTAAACCCAAATTTGTTGCAAACTGAATACCAAGAGAAGTGGCGAAAATGGAAAAGTGAAATTGCATTAAAATGCAACCAGTTTGCCATTGATTTTGTTGAGGTTGATGTCTCAAAAGGTTTTCACGAAATCATGACTGCTTATCTGATCAAAAGACAGAAGATGTTGTTGAGGTAATCCATTAGAAAGGGAATCCAATTCCAAAATTTAATATTCCTTTTAATTTGTAATCTTCAGTAATGCCAAAGTATTTTTCTCTAAATGCATTGTACTGGCTTTTGGGTTGCCAACTCCATCGCTCACCCGGAGCTTTTTGTGGGTCTCTAATGGGGAATCCAGCATCCAAACGGATGATGAAAAAATCAAAATCCAACCGCATACCAACACCTGCCCCAATGGCAACTTCTGTTAAAAATCGATCCCACATAAACTCTGCATTTGGTCTTGAGAGATCTTGTCTGAATAACCAGATATTGCCTGCGTCAATAAAGAATGCAGGCTGAAATTTCTTGGTTATTTTGAATCGGTACTCAGCATTGAATTCCAGTTTGATGTCTCCAATATTGTTAAATGAAATGGCGTTGACAGTATCCCTGAATGCTCCTACACCCAAAGTTCGTGCTTGCCAAGCCCTAATGCCGTTGGATCCACCAACAAAGTAGCTTTTTTCAAAAGGGATGGACTCCAAATTTTTCAAGGGTAAAGCGCAGCCTACAAAACTTCTCAAGACAACTGAATTTCTGGTGTCTTTTGAATAATACAATCGGAGATCGTGATCCGTTTTAACGTATTGGGCAAATCGAATATCTTTGATTTCGTAACTCCCCAATTCATCTTTGGTTTGTGGAGCTAGCATATTGAATATCCCGCGCATGGCATTGCCGGCTCCTTCTAAAAGCAAGCCGTTGTAATAATAGTAGAATTTCTGAAAATTCGTTTTTTGGGTGTTAATGGTCAATCCTATTTTTGACGCAGCAATGAAGTGATTTTGATAGGAGTTGGCCAGGAATTGGTCGTTGAAATTGGAAATGTAGGATTCAAAAGTCGGCGACTTATCAATTTTAATCACTGAAAATTCTGCCCACTCAATGTTGATTTTACTGACTTTATCAGGATTTTCCACAAATGCCCAATCTATGCTGACTTGTGTTAAATAGCGTTCATAGTCAGGACGCACTTGGTAATTGTATGTGGCTTGAATGGTAGATCTGGGTTCACTACTTTTTTTGCTAATCCCAAAAGAAAATGGAAACAATCTTGGAAATGAAAGAGAAACTTGGGGTCCGATTTCAAAAGTATTCAATTGAAAATTATCTTGAATGTTTTCAGGAATATTGTCCTGACTATTTCCATTGCTTCCCAATAACTGCGATGCTTCAAATCCAAGCATTACTTTGGTTTCTAAATTTTCAGCACCTCCAAACACATTGCGATGACGATAAACCAAATTGCCATATACTCCTGCATATCCAGATCGATTGGTCACTTTGGGTAACACGGCAACGCTTTGTCGAGGCAAGGGGTTGAGATGGACATGAGCATCCAGTGCGTAGGTACCATTGGAGAAAGATTTTGTTTTGGTTTTTAACTCCACATAAACGTTTTGGGTAAGACCCAATTGCCCTAGTCTTTTGTAAGTGAGATCAATTTTTTCACGGCTATACAATTGTCCAGATTCAATGGCCAAATTGTGCGAGAGCAGATGAGGTTTCATGTAATTTTTTTCATGATAATGGAATTTAATCCCATCAAAAAGAGCAGTGTCATCTTGATTTTCCTTCAAGGAAAGTGGATTATAATCTGTTTGAATGTATATCTGGTCAATAGTGTATTGTTTGTGATTGACAGAAACTGTTTCATCGTTCAGGATGAAGCTGGGCCTTTTAATGTTGTATGTTAAGTCAATTTTGTTTCTTTTATTCAAACTGTCCGCTTTGATCACGATGTAGTCTTTGGTGAAATCAAAATACCCCTTGTTGTTGAGGTATTGTGTAATTCTATCTCGTGAAGCATCCAAAGTATTGACATTGAAGTTTTCACCAGATTTTATTTGAATTAGATTTTTTATTTCAGATGTATATGGTACCATCCCTTCATCGTCAATCATGAATTGAACGTCGTTAATTTTTGTGGCTATTCCAGGATAGATGTGGTAGGTTACATAGTATGCGTTTTTATCCCACCTGATCCATCTTTTGTATAGTCCGGCTGTATAGATGGGTCTTACTTTAACCTGGAAATAGCCTTGTTTTTTTAAATGGGTTTCCATTATACGTGCCGACTTTTCCACTTTGGTTGAATCCAAGAGCACAGGAGGTTCTCCGACAGTGTAGGCCAACCACCCCCAAAAACTGTTGCACGTAGTAGGCGTTTTTCCTTTTTTTAGTCGCTTTTCATTTTTGATCGTGCATCGCACCTCTGAACGTTTCATGCTGCGTGCAAGCGCTTGGTTTGGCACAAACCAAGTGTGAATCCTCATGTTTAGTCTAAAGAAAATCAACTTTCTGTTGGGGCTTATTTTGCTCAAGCCCAATAATTCATCTTTATTAAACTCCAATACAGGAGCGTCGTGTATTACGATGTTGTGTTCTTTGAAATAACTTTTTCCCTCTGGAATTTTATTGAAAATGGTGCAAGAGCTCGTGAAGAGAATCACCAACGCAAGAAGAAAAATGTTTTTTTTATGCAGATTCAACACCACTAAATTTACCTTTGCCGAAGGTACAAAGTCTTTTCTTTCATCATGCCAATTTCAAAAGCGCAAATAAAAAAAATACGTTCCTTGCATCAATCCAAATTTCGGAAGGAGAGAGGCTTGTTTATTGTTGAAGGAGAAAAGCTAATCCAGGAAGCCAAATCTTCAGGTGCCATCTTTGATGCGCTATATGCAACAGATGATGGAATTTGTTCTAGGTTCAGCGCTGAAAGGATAGAGGAGCATGAAATGCAACAAATTTCTTGTCTGAATGCCGCTTCGCCCTGTCTAGCTGTTGTTCATCAGTTGACGTTTAAACCAATATTGATGGGTTCCAAGGTTTTGTATTTGGATGGTCTCAAGGACCCAGGAAACCTTGGTACATTGATAAGAAGTGCAGATGCATTTGGTTGGACCCAAATTGTTTTGGCCGCACAGTGCGTTGAGTTATACAATCCCAAGGTAGTTCAGTCTACCATGGGGAGTATTTTTCATGTCAACATTTTTTCGGATAGTGAAGGTGATTTTCTTCGGGATGCTAAAGCTGCCAACAGAGAAATAATCGGTGCTGATCTAAGTGGTCAGAATCTGATGTCAATGAACAAACCCAATAAGGATTTAATCCTGGTAATAGGCAGTGAATCTCATGGCATCAGTCAAAAAGCAAGAGCTTTGGTTTCCAATTACGTCCTCATAGAACAGGCCGGAAATGCAGAGTCACTCAATGCAGCTATCGCAGGTTCAATAATCATGCACCAATGGAGCATTTAAAGCCTTTTAGGCTAATCTAGAAACGATTGATAAGGGATGGTAATGGGATCAAAAACATAGCGTTGAGCCAACCCAATTTCTCCTCGATCATTCATTGCCCAAAAATATTCAGCATCCCAAGGCGTAGGGATGCCATTGGCATCAACACCACCTTCTTTCCCTCTCTTCAAGAACAATGAGACGGTTTCTTTTTTTCCTTTTGTATTATACACATTGATGCGAACCACCGGAGGCATTTTCCTGATTGAGTCTTCAACAGATGGCTTTAAGAATGTTCTATAAGATTCCAAATGGACTTTTCTAAAACTCAAAAGGAAATCTTTTACTTTGATCGAATCAAATTTTTCAATGGAATTTTGGTTGTGCAATAATGCAATTTGATTTCCCCCATTGTAAGTCACATCAAAAGAGTAATCTGGAATGCTATGTTGCACTTCTATTTTAGCAATATCTAATTTGGGATGGTCAAAAATCCCCGTATATCGCCATTCCATCTCTTCAGCAAAGAAACGAGGATTCAAGAAACCAGTGAAACCTTCCATATGGCATATGTATGGTTCGGGTGATTTTCCTTCCTCGGGAATTTCCAAAAGCATGATGGTTCCGGTGTGATCTTGCGTATTGGGACCAATGTAATATATTTTTGACGGCTCGTTCTCTCCATTGACATATAATTCAACTTTCTTGGCTGAAGATGCCAGAACTTTCATCATGTTGTCTCGTGATTTGGAAGAAACATTGCCCCTTACTTTGATTCGATTGACAACTTGCAATAGATTCTTTACAGCATCCTCACGCGCTTTGTATTGCTTGTTCAATGTCCAAAGGCGACCCTGCTGCGGACGTTCCAATAGGGCAGTGTTGCCTTGGTTATCAGCAATGAAGATTTTGGTTACTGAACTGGTGTCGGTAATGGCAAATTGGGTGAAAGGATTTTCCGCAATGCTACTGTGCTGATTTTTATTGTAGTAATAAATAGCAACGCCAATCAATCCAATCAATAGGATGATGGATAGAATATTTTTTTTGTTTTTCATTTTACCCACTTTCTTTTTCTCCATAAATATTGACCTATACCCATGACCATTGCTAATAATAACGGAATGGCTGTGTTCGCCATTTGGATGCTCGTTTTCTGGTGTGCAATTTTCTTTGCATCTAGCTTTCGCAACTTGATGGTTCTTGATCTGACGCTGATCAAGGCTTGATCATCCATCAAATAATTGATGCAATTCAGGAGAAACTCCTTGTTGTCATATAATACAGCCTTGGCGTAACGATCATAACCCAGCGGCAATGGCGTATATCCAGATTGCGCGGGCATAAGCCCATTTCTGATAATGTCACCATCTCCAACTACGATGATGGCTGTTTTTTCGCTGTTGTTTTTAAAGCCAATACTTTTATCTTGTCTGATGTTGTTGGGCAGTTGATCATAGTATGCAGAATGAAAGCTTCCTTCTAGCAGCATGGCCATTGGCATTCCAGCATTTTTATTGGCTTCGAAATAGTTTTGTTCCAAGCTAACGATAGAGGTGTTGATGCGCACGGGTGTGTTCCAAGCTTTACTCAAGGGTGAACTTTTGAGCAGTACCGTTTTTTTGATGCCTTTTCCTGCGTTCACTGAATCCAGACTGGAAGCAAATTCCAATTTGATGGGATCCAAGTGAGAAACGATGGGATGTGTTTGTCCTTGCGTAAACATCAAGGGAGCGTAATACCAGTTGAACATCTGAATGTCACGTTGGTTACCATTGGGCCCAGCGTCAAAAGCAATGGGCGCGCATTGATAATCAATGACAATGTTTCGGTTCAACCGCACACCATACTCAAACAGTTGCTCATATACACCATTTTCATTGGAAATGGCCATGGTTTCTTGTCTAACCCGCAGGCTGTCCAAATCTGTTTTGACAGGATCTACCAACCAAAGTACCTTCCCTCCGTTCATGATAAATTGATCGATAATTACCCGATCCTTTTCACTGATTGCGCTGTCTGGCTTGGCAATCACAAGGGTTTGAAATCGATTTTTACGGCCATCAAATCCATCTACTTTATCGGAGAAAGCATTGATTTTTTCATCGATTTTAACAAAAGCCAAATTGTAATTTTCTTCAACAGCAGTGAGGAAATCAGCCATTTGAATAGGCGCCAATTCGCGATGTCCTTCCAGAATAGCAATGGCGGGTTTTTCAGGCCTGATGGCCATTCGCAAACGACTAGCCAGTTCATACTCCAAATTGTTGACAGAGGCATTGATCATTTCATCTGTAAACGTGGGCGATTCACTCTTAAACAATTGCACAGGGGTTTCCTTACCGCGGTATTCAATGATGCAGCCGGGCCAAATCAATTTAAACTGCTGCGCTCCGCCTTGTTTGAGGGATAGTCGCGTGAATTTGATGCCTTTTTCATCTAGCGCTTTTTCTTGTTCAGCAATACGCTTTTTGTCAGTATTTGCATAAGGGTCAATAAATTCAAATTGAACCTTTCCATCACTATAATCTTTGAATTCTTCTAACTTTTCGCGGATACTATTTTCCAATCGTTTAAAATTGGCGGGAAATTCTCCGTGTAAATAGCAACGCACAAAGACCTTGTCTTCTAAATTGGACAACATGTCTTTGGTTGCGGTTGTTAGCGTGTGGCGTTTTTCCTCCGTCAAATCCCATTTGAAAAAGGAGAATTGTAAAATGTAGCCCGTCACCAAAACTATTAAAGTCCCTATAAAAAATTGGGTGATATCCTTTCTTCTTGCATTCATGGATTGCAAAAATGAGGAAAATGTAGAATCAAAAAGCACTTAGGTTCAAAAAAAAGGAATTGGGGTTTTGAAAAAATGATGGTGGATAAATTCACAATTAAAAAATCATTAAACATCAAAAAAACGGTTGAAATGTTGAAAAAAAAGCTTTTTCGACTCATTTTTATTTCGTTGAAAATGAGCGTGTTGTGAAGTAATTTTAGTAAATTCAAAAAATAATCAACAAGAGGTCTTGCGAGAATGAAATAAAGATGTACATTTGCAACCCGAATTTCGCGTAGAGTGACTACGATAGAAATCAGTGAAACAAAGGAACTTAGAACGAACATGCCAACAGTTCAACAATTGATTAGAAAGGGCCGAGAGCCCAAAACGTATCGCAGCAAGAGTGCTGCGTTAACGTCATGCCCACAGCGTCGTGGAGTATGCACCAAGGTTTATACAACAACTCCTAAGAAGCCGAACTCAGCTTTGAGAAAGGTGGCTAAGGTGCGTTTGACCAATGGATTTGAAATTATCGCCTACATCGGAGGAGAAGGGCACAACTTGCAGGAACACAGCATCGTGTTGGTTCGTGGAGGTCGTGTGAAGGATCTTCCAGGTGTACGTTATCACATCGTTCGCGGTGCGTTGGATACAGCCGGCGTGAATGGTCGTGGTCAGCGTCGTTCAAAATATGGTACAAAACGCCCCAAGCCAGGTCAAGCACCAGCTGCTGCAGGTAAAAAGAAATAAGCTTAAGTCATGAGAAGAAGAAAAGCGAAAAAAATTGTAGTATTACCCGATCCAAGGTTTAACGATACCGTTGTAACCAAGTTCGTAAACAACATCATGTTGCAAGGTAAGAAGAGCGTTGCTTTCACCATTTTCTACGATGCAATCGAGAAGGTGGCTGCAAAGACGCAAGAAGAAGGATTGGAAGTATGGCGTCGCGCCTTGGAAAACGTAACTCCCGCTGTGGAGGT
>CANNHA010000011.1 GCA_947504275.1 Flavobacteriales bacterium | reverse complement strand
TGCTGACAAAGCAGGTGTGTATATCAAGCATCCAGAGCGCGTTCAAATCCCTGAGAACATCAGAGAGCAGTTGATCGTCGAATTGTATTCTAAGTAATCTATAAACTAAAACATTTAAGAATGGCCATTATTGATTTCGTAAAACCAGATAAAGTAATCATGCTTGAAAGCAATGATTTCACTGGTTCATTCGAATTCCGTCCGTTGGAACCCGGATTCGGAATTACCATCGGAAACGCGTTGCGCCGCATTTTGCTTTCCTCTTTGGAAGGCTTTGCCATCACCTCCATCAAAATTGAAGGTGTTGACCACGAATTCTCAACCATCAAAGGCGTTGTTGAAGATATCACGGAAATCATTTTGAATTTAAAGCAAGTTCGTTTTAAGTGTCAAATTGATGGTACTGACTACGAAAAGTTCTCCATCACTGTTGGTGGTCAAGATCAATTCAAAGCCGGTGAAATCGGTAACTTTACCACGGCATTCCAAGTTTTGAACCCTGATTTAGTGGTTTGCAACATGGACCCAAAGGTGAAAATCAAAATGGATTTGGTTATTCAAAAGGGTCGTGGATACCGTCCAGCTGAAGAGAACAAAACCAGCAGTGCTCCTGTTGGAACCATTTTCATCGACAGCATCTTTACCCCAATGCGTAATGTGAAATTCAGTATTGAGAATTTCCGCGTGGAGCAAAAGACTGACTATGAGAAGTTGATTCTTGAAATCCAAGGTGATGGATCTATCACGCCAAAGAACGCTTTACAAGAAGCCGCTAAGATTTTGATTCACCACTTTATGTTGTTCAGTGATGAGCGCATTACATTGGAAACCGAAATCAAGCGTGAGTCTGAAGAGTTTGATGAGAGCAGCTTGCACATGCGTCAATTGTTGAAGACCAAATTGGTTGATATGGATTTGAGCGTGCGCGCATTGAATTGCTTGAAAGCTGCTGATATCGATACTTTGGGAGACTTGGTTTCATTCAATAAAAACGACTTGTTGAAGTTTAGAAACTTCGGTAAGAAGTCCTTGACCGAGTTGGAAGAGTTGGTGGAGAACAAAGGATTACAGTTCGGAATGAACGTATCAAAATACAAATTGGATCGCGATTAATCGATCAAAATAGCGTAAAGAAATGAGACACGGAAAAACAGTAAATCATTTAGGAAGAAAGGCAGAGCACCGCGAAGCTTTGTTAATGAACATGGCTAACTCCTTGATCGAGCACAAGCGTATCAATACCACTGTAGCCAAGGCTAAAGCTTTGAAAAAGTATGTTGAGCCTTTGTTGACCAAATCAAAAACGGACAGCACCCACTCTCGCCGTATTGTTTTCAGTTATTTGAAAAACAAAGAGGCTGTAACGGAATTGTTCCGTGAGGTATCTCCAAAGATCGCAGATCGTCCAGGAGGTTATACACGCATCATCCGTTTGGGATTCCGTCAAGGAGACAACGCTGAAATGGCTATGATCGAGTTGGTTGATTTCAACGAAATCTATGGCAAAGAAGCGGATATGGCTGCTGCTAAAAAGCGCACACGTCGTGGTGGTGCTAAGAAGAAGGAAGATGAGGGATCAGTGGAAGCTTCTGCAACAGAAGGTGCAGAGGGAGCAGCTGAAGAGAAGCCAAAAGCAAAACGCGCTCCTCGCAAAAAGAAGGACGATTCAGCTGCTGAATAATCTTGAAAAAATATCATTGAAAAAAGCCATCGATTCGATGGCTTTTTTGTTTTCCATGACTACCTTTGCCTCCACAAAATAAAGACTGATGAAGATCCTCGTTTGTATCAGCAAAGTTCCTGATACCACTGCGAAAATCGCATTTTCAAATCCAACCACCTATGACGAAAATGGCGTCACGTTTATCATCAATCCGTATGATGAATGGTATGCGTTGGTAAGAGCCTTAGAATTAAAAGAAACACTTGGAGGAACCGTTGTTGCAGCGTCTGTGGGCGGTGCAGATTATGAGCCCATTATCCGCAAGGCATTGGCTATCGGTGCCGATGAAGGTGTTAGAATTGATGCCCCTGAAAGTGATGCCTTTGCTGTTGCGACAGAATTGGCTCAATACGCCAAGGTTAACGATTTTGATTTGATTTTGTGCGGAAAAGAGACCATCCAATACAATGGCGGTGTTGTTCCCGGAATGATGGCTGAAATGTTGGGATTGCCCTATGTTTTTGGCGCTTCGAAATTGGAATTAAAAGACAACAAGGTTGTTTTAGAAAGAGAAATAGCAACAGGGATTGAAGTGTTTGAATCTTCTTTGCCCATGGTGGTGTCCGCTGCCAAAGGAATGGCAGAACAACGCATTCCCAATATGCGCGGTATTATGGCGGCAAGAACCAAACCTTTGGCTTTAGTGCCATCTTGCGGTGCAGCTGCTGCCACAGCAGTGCAGCAGTTTGAAATGCCTCCTGCTAAGAGCGGATGCAAAATGATTCCTGCAGATCAAGCGGGCAGCTTGATTCAATTGTTACACGAAGAAGCCAAAGTCATCTAATCCAGCAAAGACATGAAAACATTAGTATTTGTAGAAAACCACAATGGTAAGGCCACCAAGGCTGGATTGGAAGCGGCATCTTATGCCATTGCCATGCATGCGGGAAATCCAGCTGATATTACGGCTGTTATTTTCGGAGAGATTCAAGGTGATGCCGGATTGGGTGAGGTGGGCGTAAGCAACGCTATAAACGTTACAGGGCAACACAACAGCCAATCCATTACAGATAAAATACAGTCATTGGTTGATCAACACAACATCCAATTGTTGGTGTGCAGTCATGACAATGCAGGGAAAGAAATCGCTCCACGCATCGCAATCCGCAGCGGTGCTTCTTTGATTTCTGGCGCAACGCAAATGGCTAGTGTCGGAAATGGTGTTGTTGTAAAGCGCAACGTATTTTCCGGTAAAGCCATAGCTGAAGTTGCTTCAAAAAACAACAAAGTGGTTTTAACCGTATTGCCCAATTCATTTGGTGTGAAAAAGATAGGTGGTTCATGTGCCATGAGTGCCGATAGTGCTGCAGGAAATGATCAAGTGAAGTTGGTGGAGGTGAAAGGAAACCACGATGATGCAGGTATTCCATTGCCAGAGGCGGACATCGTAGTAAGCGGTGGAAGAGGAATGAAAGGACCAGAACATTGGAGTCCTATTGAAGAGTTGGCTAAGGAATTGGGAGCAGCAACCGCTTGTTCTCGTCCTGTTTCAGATATTGGTTGGAGACCTCATCATGAGCACGTAGGACAGACAGGAATTGCCATTCGTCCCAACTTGTATATTGCAGTGGGTATAAGTGGAGCCATTCAACATTTGGCAGGAGTAAACGGTAGCAAGGTGATTGTCGTCATCAACAAAGATGCAGAGGCACCTTTCTTCAAAGCCGCTGATTACGGAATTGTTGGCGATGCATTTGAAGTATTGCCTCAAATCATTGCAGCTGCAAAAACATTTAACGCTAACAAGTAAGCGGTGGCCAAAAGAATTCAATTGCACGTTGCTGACATCAGCCCCAGTGGGACCACCTCAGGTGCCTACCAAATGGTGTTGATGGATATGGAGGGTATTTGGCGTTTGCCTATCATCATTGGTGGTGGAGAGGCTCAAGCCATTGCCATTGCTATGGAACGTATTGAACCCCTGCGTCCCCTTACGCATGACCTGATTAAAACACTTGCGACTTCCTTTGGTATTGAGGTATTGGAAGTGGAAATATACAATTTCAAAGAGGGAGTGTTTCACGCCAAATTGATTGCCATCATGGACAGCAGACAGGTCGAGATTGATTCCCGCACCAGCGATGCCGTGGCCATTGCTCTAAGGTTTGATTGTCCCATTTTCTGTCAGGAGTTTATTCTAAAGGAAAATGCCATCACCCACCAAGATGAGAAAGCTTTGGGGCATTACGGGAACCTCCCAGATATGGATGGTACAGAGGATGCGCATGAATTAAGTATGGCTGAATTGGAAGAGGCATTGCAAGAGGCTCTGGCCGAAGAGGACTACGAGCGCGCCAGTCAAATCAGAGATGAAATCGCGAAGCGAAAAACAGATTAATTGATTATCTTTACCCTCATGGAAAACAAGAAGCAAACACCAGAAGAAATGGAAGCTTTGAAAAGAGACAATGAAGTCTTGGCTGAACAAAATGCCAAGTTGCAGCGTGAATTGGAAGCCCGCGAAGAAGTGATGCAAAGTTTGTTTTCTTATTTTACAACAAGCAAAGACGATAAAAAAGAGAAATCCGAGAAAGAAAATCGTTAAATCTTTGTCGTTTTCCAAAATAAACGATATGTTAGAGGGATGAAAAAACTTTTATCCCTCTTTTTATTTCTAGTAAGTGGTGTTGCTTTTTCACAGGGCAACCTAGAGATGAGCCATGATCCTTTTGAAGTTCGTTTGGCTAAGGTTACTCCCGTGTCGCACCAACATCAACAAGCATTGCGCAGTCAAGAAAGTTGGAAACAATTTGCAGCCCAGTATCCAGGATGGTCAGCGCAGTTCAATGAGCAGAACCAAACCTTGCACAAGGCTTGGGGAAAGTCCATTCCATTATCAGATGATGCTTTTAGAGATGAGGTGTTGGATCAGTTTGGTTGGCAAGAAGTTCAATTGATGGAGCAACCCGTCATCAGAACTGGAAAAAAGACCATTCATCGTTTTGTACAAGAATACAACGGCATTGAGATTCTATTTTCTCAATTCAAATGGGAAAGGGTCGAGCAAGGCATCGTTTCATTTACAACAGATTTGTATTCTACCAAAGACTTGAATGCACAACCGCAAATCAGCCGTGAGACAGCTTTGTCCAACGCCTTGTTTATGCTTCCCACGGTATTGGATACCGCATGGGTGAGTGAACCATTAAAGTTCTTGCCGGTCGTCAATAACGGTGATCAACAATTGCATTTGGTATACGAAGTATTGATTCACGCGCACAACGCAGCCAAAATTCCACAACATTATTTGACCTATGTTGATGCGCAAACAGGATTTGTTTTGATGCGCAAGAACATGGTTGCCCATGCCCATGGAAAAGGTCAACCTTGCAACCAATCGTGCAACGCCATGTTGGCGGTGGATGTGAATGTCGGTTCAAGTTATTATTTGACCTCACCTTGGGATGCTCCTGTTCAGGGTGTTTTACCCAATTTGAAAATTGTGGCCAATGGTAATGCCTATTACACAGATGACAATGGCAATGTAAACATCCCGCAGACAGGTCCGTTCAATGCTACTTTCAGTTTAGAAGGTCCTTGGGCTAGAGTCTACACTGGGACCACAACGCCTTCATTTACCGCAACATTGCAAGAAGGAAGCAATGTTGTCTCTTTTGACAACGACGCCAATATCAAGGAAAGAACTGCTTATCGCAGTGTTCAGGATATTCATGACCACATGAAGTTTTGGATGCCTGATTTTACAGGAATGGATTTTCAACTGCCCGCCAACATTGATGTGACAGGAGGGGATTGCAACGCGTTTTATGATGGAACATCCATCAATTTCTACGATATGGCCAACGGGTGTAATGCAACTTCCAATATTCCTGATGTGGCATACCATGAATATGGTCATGGCATCAATGACAATTATTACCAATCTATGGGCGGTTTCTTTATGAATGGCGCCATTGGAGAGGCTTATGCAGATTTTTGGGCTATTTCCTTGAGCAACAATCCCATATTGGGAAGCGGATTTTATGTAGACAATACAGATCCTATTCGCCGTTACGATGCAGATCCAAAAGTGTATCCCATGGATTTGGTAGGGGAGGTGCACCAAGATGGTGAAATCCTTATGGGCGCGTGGTGGGATACCCATTTATTGATGGGTGCAAATTGGAACATCACGATTCCTTTGTTCGTGGAGGCCTATGCGGGTATGCAGGCCATGACCCAAGATGGAAATGAAGGGCAAGCTTATACAGATGTATTGATTGATGCTTTATTGGCTGATGATAATGATGGCGACATCACCAACGGGACGCCCAATGGCAATGCTATTGTTCAAGGGTTTTACATGCACGGAATCTCTTTGATTTCTAGTGCAGAGTTGGTTCACTTGAATGAGCCATTCTTGCAGGAGAATTCAGATGTTTTGTTAGAAAGCGGTTTGAATTTGGATTTCCCGTACATCAATTATATCGGCGATGTCGCTTTGCATTATCAAATCAACAACAGCATTTGGCAGGAAATCCCAATGGCTGATCAAGGTGGTGGTCAATACACGGCGAGTGTGGGTTCACACCCATTGGCGACCATTTTGAAATATTACATGACCGTTACAGACATCAACAACAACATTGGCGCTGCGGATCCTGCCGGTGCTCATTTGGAAATTTATCCCAATTTGCCATACGTAACCTTGATCGGAGTTAGTCCTGTTGCTATTCAAGACTGTGACAACAATGAGCCTTGGGGTGCTTGGTCAACAGGAGTGGCGGGAGACAATGCCACCACAGGGATTTGGGAATTGGCCCAGCCAATCAGTAGTTTGACAGTGGACGCTGCACCTGGAACCATTGTGCAGACAGGTACACAGACCACAGAGAGTGGTGAATATTGTTTTGTGACGGGGAATGCCTTGCCCAATGAAGGCATTGGTGCAAATGATGTCGATGGTGGTCACACCTCACTGCAATCACCCGCCATGGATTTTACCTCATATGCCCATCCCATCATTGCATACAACCGATGGTACACCAATAGTCCTCCCGGAGGGGCCAATCCCGGAGCTGATTGGTTTCAGGTGCAATTGTCCAATGATAATGGAGCGACGTGGACCTATTTGGAGAACACCATGACTTCAGACGCCCGATGGCGCATGGCAGCCTATCGAGTGGAGGACATCTTGACGCCAACAGCGCAAATGAAGATTCGTTTTATTGCATCAGATAGCTTGCGTCCTGAAGTGAATTTGAGTGGAGGATCATTGGTGGAAGCTGCAATGGACGATTTTATTGTTTATGATGAGTATGAAACTGTAAACAGCATTGATAAGGAAGAACAATTGGACTTCACTTTGTATCCTAATCCACTAATAGATGAGATTCTAAACATTGTTAGTAACAGAAATGTATTTAAATTGAATGAAATTATTGTGGTGGATGTTTGCGGAAGAGAAGTAATGCATGTCAATAATAACGGGGCTTCAGGACAAGTGCAGTTGAATTGCTCCATGTTAAATGCAGGATATTATTTTGTGATTTGTGACAATATCCGTAAGCCATTTGTCATAAAATAGTTGTAAAGCTGTACTTTTGCCACCAAAGAATTGGTGGATGCGCAGTTTAAGTGTCTTTACTTTTTTGATATTATTTGTTATTACCCTTACCGGTGAGGCGCAGACCTTGGTATTTAAAAGAACACCGGTAGTGTTTTTTAGTAATTCGACAAATAAATTCCATGTCATCAGCAATGATACCTTATTCAGTTCTGATGGATGGGGTCATCCCTGGAGAATAGATATGATTCACTACCAAGAGGGGATTGATTACAATACATTGCGTTCAGATTTTATTCCCATTTCCAATTCAAGAGGAGATTTTTTTGTGGTTTCAGGTTGTGGATTGGTTTACCAGTTGAAAGGGGATTCTATTTTCCGAATTGATCATTCTTTTCGGCATAAGAATCAACATTCTTGTGTAATATGGACCCAGAACGATACCATTTTTATGACGGGAGGTTATGGTTTCTTTGAATCCACCAATATCACCACCTATTTTGATTGGGATACGCATGGATGGTACCATCGCAGTTGTCGAGGGGTGGAACCTCCCGATTTTTCAGGAGGTTTTTCTTTTAGAGGCAAAGAGGAAAAATATTTTTTCAAGGGTAAATCGGAGGGTATTAATGGCAGTCAAGATTTGGATGAAGTGCGTGTTTTAAATACCAGAACTTGGGAATGGCGTAATCTTGGACCAATAGAAGTGACTTGGAATCCGGAAAATGAGTACTTATTGAAGTTTTGGAAGAATGAAGGAAGTTTGGCACGATTGGGAAATAGATTGTTGGAAGTGGATGTGGATTTGAATCAGATCACCATTTATTCTTCAGACAAGTTTACAAGTTTATATGAGTTGATAGAACAAGGAGAGCATTTGCTTTTGTCCCGAATTAATCATGACCAAGGCAGTTTTCTTGTGGAGTTGGTGAAGCGGAAAGATTACTTAGGAGCCCCTTTGGCGCAAGAGATTTTTGTTTATAGAGTATCACCCAATTGGATTGTGATTTCAGTTTTGTTGATATTGATGGTCATTGTTTTGATTGGTTGGTATAGTTGGAAGTTTAATGGTTGGGGTAAGAAGTTTGAGATACCGGAAAAGGTAGAAGTTAAAGTGCTAGAACCTCTGACAGAAATCGAGAGGCAAATGGTGTTATTCTTTTTTGAAGTCGGAGAAGCGGGATTTGAGTCGTCTGACTTGAATCGGTTCTTTGATCACGGTGATCCCAATTTTGACACATTGAAGAAGAGGAAGGACATCAAGATGCGAGACTTGAAGAAGAAATTATCTTTGATTACTGGGATATCTGTTGAGGAGGTTTTTCTGGAAAAAAGGTTGGAATCTGATCGAAGGGTCAAGAAACTGTATTTAAATTCAGAGATAAAGCGGGAAAATAAGGGAATTTCTCTCTGATTCTTGCTAAAATGTGTAATTCTTACACAGGTGAGGGGTATCATTGACCATCTTCCAAGACACCGCAGTAGATCGGCTCATTGACATGTTCAATTTCGTTTTCAGTTTTCGGCTCAAAAAGGTTTTGCTTGTTAATGACCGTGCTGTGGTGGAAGGCAGATTGGTGGGAAACCTTTCCGCGCTTTGCTTTATACAACAAAAATGCAAAGCTCTTCAACAATCCGATCAGTGCGCAAAGCGAAAACCAACTCTTCTCTTTTCCGCTTTCTCCATCACCTTTCCCTAGGTTGAGAACACGATTATGTTAGACAATATTATTATTAACGAAAAATTAAGAAGAAATGTACGTTTTGATGACATAAAAATGAGAATTGTCACCTTTATTTGCAAACCTTTTGGTAAACATGGAATGAAAAGGAATTTGAAAAGTGTTTTAATGGGTCTTATGGCTTGTTTGTCAGTTCTTTTTGCATTGGCGCAACCTGGGTCATCCAACTCAGCCGTTGACCAATTGAGCAATCTTTGGTTGCAACATGCGTCAAATCCATTTCCTAAATTAAGTGTCTTGAATTTAGAAGTTGTTCCATCCCTGTGGCCGGACGTGAATTCAGCCAAGTCTCCTGAAATATTGCAGCAAATAGAACAGTATTACAACCAGAAATCCAAAGCTGTTAGGGCTGATTATGGTTTATCGTGGAATACAAATATTATACAGAACTTTGATCCACAACCATCAGAAGAAAATCTTTTTTACAAGGCCAAGACCACTACAGGTTTCAATTGGGACATCTTAGCTGGAGGGCTTGTTGCCAATGGCTTTGAATCCAAGGCGCTGGTTAATGAGAAGAACATTGAATTGCTCACTGCTACGGAGAATCGCAACCAGAGTATTTCTTATTGGAGCAAAAACAATGTACTCTTTTTGTTCAATGCCCAAAAAGTGCAGGTTTTGGAGAAGAAAAAGAAAGTCTTACAAGATGAGATTGTCATACTGAAGCAAGCTGTTTCCCTTTATCCTGCATTGAATGATGAACTCTATAAAGTCTACGAGCAATTGATGGAGACCAATGGACAAATTCAGACCTACCGCGGATTTAATGATGGCATGGAAGGATTGGTACAGTCGTCTTCTGTAAATATTTCTAATTCTTGGCCCTTGTTTGATATCAATGTCAAGGCCCTTAGAATGCTTTGCAACAATCATCCGGTGCAAGATCGCCAATTGATGCTGCAAGAGGAGAATGATGCTTGGCGAAAACATTGGATCAATGAGGTAGGGCTATCTTACAGCTTTAAGTACAACTATTTTGACTTACAAGACAATATGAGGGATAGGGCATTCATTTCAATGGGACTCAACGCCAATGTGCCTTTGAGGATTTTCAATAAGGATTATCAATCATTGAGTTCTTTGAAACTTCAGAAGGCCAAGTCTCAATTGCAGGTTCAAACCGAGTTGAAATGGACACAGGTTTCTGCTCTTGTTTATGAGTACAGATACAAGTTGAAGCAGTATGCGGTGGCTGTGGGAAGGCAGGATTTATTGCGTCAACAATTGGAGACTTTTGGCGAGCAGGCCAAAGTGAATACTGAATATTTCCAGCCCCTGGAAGCTTTGAATGTACTGTTAAACCTTTGGAATTTAGAGATTGAAAAGTTAGATGCTCAGCAGCAATTGTATTTGAAGTTGGGTGATATTCATGGGCTGTTGCCAGAGGAGAATGTCCTGCAATACATCCGATCATGGTCTCCTTATGAGGAACCCATTTCATTTCAATCAGAGGAAAAGGTGCTGACAGGAAGTCGGAATATGTACATGTGGTCCAAGTCCATCGCTCAGCGTGAGCCAGAGTTCATTACTGAAAAATTGTTGCAGTGGGGTATACAAGAGGTATATCTTTCTGCAGGAAATGGAGCAGAGCAGGTACAACGGTTTAAAACCCTGTGCAATGAATTGCAAAAGAAGGATATCTCCGTTCATCTCTTGATAGGTCATAATCAATGGTTGGAAGGTGATGCTGTAGCCAAAATGGACAGTGTATGGAAAAAGTTGAATGGAGTATTGTTGGCAGGTGTGCATATTGACATCGAACCGCATACAATGGAAGCCTACAAGCTGGACAAAGACAGTTTGATGTCACGGTATTCCCAGATGGTTGTTCAATTGCACAATTGGGCAGATTCCAAAGCTGTTTCATTGGGCTTTGCGATCCCGTTGTATTATGATACAAAGGTGTTAAATGTGTTAAAAGACAATAGTGATGAAATTGTGGTGATGGCTTACGAGACAACAGGGGTGGAAGCCATACAAAGAAGGTCTGAAGAGGAACTCAATGTTTTTGGAGATAAAGCCACGATAGCTTTAAGCGCCAAAGATTACAAATTGCGTCAGGACATGGAAAAGGATATGCAAGCAATGGCTCCTTGGCTGAAGAGCAAACGATTTGCAATCCATGATTTTGAATCCTATTTACAAATAAATCCATAAGCTTTGAAAAGTGTAAATTTTAAACGACAAGGCTCTGATATTCGAGTGATCAATGAGAAAACATTGGTTAAGAATAAACGACAATGGGATAGAATGATTTATTTCATTGTGTTTTTTATTCTATTGGGAAGTATCGCATATTTCATCTTTTCCAGATTGTTTTATGTTAAGGCAGATGGCCACATTCTTTACGAGAATGTCAATGTGCGTTTATTAGAGGACAGCCGAATCATTGATTATTTTGTCAATGTTGATGATACTATAAAAATTGGAGATACTTTGTTCAGTTATGTTGAGTCGTCTGATGAAAGTGATAGTGATGTGAAACTGCGTATGTCGGGCGTAAGCACAACAGGAAGAGTGCAGAACAACAATGATTGGATTGAACGTGAGCTCATCTCGGTGGAACAAAAAATCAATTTGAACAAGGTGAAAGTGGCTGAGAATCAGCAATTGATGACGACCTATCAGCGTGAGCTAACCACCATCAAATCTCAAGTTCAGTTGGGGGTAATTCCTCAATCACATTTACAAAATAAATTGAACGATATTACCAAACTCGACGCCGAGCAAAGTCGCTTGGAAGGTGAAATTTTGGAGTATCAATTGACCATTTCAAAGTTGAACAGCATGCGAGTGGACATTCCTTTGGAGCGACCTATGCTTGCAGAAGCGGAAGGACGCAGTAGTGGCGATGATAATAAACTGAAATTTTATATTTCGCCATTTGAAGGAAGCGTGAATAGGATCTATACGCGTCCATTTGAGACCTGTTTGAAGTCAGAAATTTCCATGTCCATTCACAGAACCTCTCCTGTGTTTGTGCGGGCATATTTTGAGCAGGCCGATATTGATCATTTTCAAGTTGGTGATCGCTTTGAAGTGATTTTTCCAAATGGGGAGATATCGGAAGGCATCGTGCAACGTTTTTACTATTCGACAATTCCATTGCCAGAGGAGTATCAGAAACGATTTGAACCAACAACCAGATCTGTCGCGGGAGATATTTACCCAAGTGATTCAATTGAAGGCGTTAAGTGGAAGAACTTTTACAAGATGGGGGTTCAGGTCAAAAAATTCAAGTACTGAGAAATGAGTTACCAAAGTTTTAAAATTGGCCAAACCTTGGTTTTGAAAATCACTTCCGATAGCGGATATTCGTTTCCTTTTTTGATGGGTCATGATGCCGTTATTGTTGATTCTCCCAATGTCGATTTTGTCCGGAGTACGGTATATGCTATCCGACGGCATCACCAACCTGAGGTGTATTTAAAGCCTATTTTTATTCAGCGTTATTCCTCTAAATCACCTGCTGTATTGGGTATGTTGATTGATGGTTTTGTTGATGGATCAGTGGATGAAGATCAATTGCAGTTGAAGACCAATGATATATTTGTTCGTTCATTGGATTTGACATCCAAGGTGCCAGCAGGCCAGTATGGCATAGTGATGAAGAAGGCGTTGGATTTGATGTATACGAGACAGACCAAAGTGATCGAACCTGTGTTGGATCCATATTCCATTATCGGTTATGCCTATCCCACGGTGTCAATGTCCTTTGAACCGCATGAGGAGACGGAGGTATTGGCTGCATTGGATTGGGCAGAGTTCAACGGATACATCTGGCCAGATTTTGTCGAGAAAATTTATCTGTGCAATCAGTGCAGTGCTGGTTTATTGTTGTTTAGAGAAGTTTGTCCGCATTGCAGTTCTTCCAATACTTATGGAGAGGATTTGATACATCATTTTCCTTGTGCCTATATTGGACCCATTTCTGATTTTCAAAAGGCAGATACCGATGCCCTGAGTTGTCCCAAGTGCAACAAGAGTTTGCACCACGTGGGCGTAGATTATGACAAGCCCGCTGTTTTGAATCATTGCAATTCATGCGACAGTCGCTTTCAAGATATTTTTGTTAAGGCCAAGTGCATGCACTGCTCCCACGATACGGATGTTCAGTACTTGCAAGCTCGAAATATTAGCGCATACAAACTGACCAAGAAAGGTAGGTTGGCCATTACAGAAGGCCTCTCGGACTTGGATGAGAAACCACATTTGGCATTGGAGGAAATTCAAGATGAGAAAACATTTGAGATCTTATTGCATTTTGATTTTATTCATGCCAATAGTCAACCGGATTGGCAGCATGTATTGAATGGTTTGTCGATAGGTAATATCAATGAGTTCAGTGCACATTTTGGAGGGTTTAAAAAACAAAGTTTAATCAGGGAATTGGCTGATATTATTAAAGGTGAAATGACACTAAAGGATTTTGTTACCATCAATAATCAAGGCCACTTTATCTGGACAAAACGCTATTCCAACGAAGTTGTCATCGATGGTGAGAAGTCAGAGCCAGTTTCAAAACTCATTCAGAAATTGATTTCTGAGAACTATAATTCTTTTAAAATGGATTTGAAGCAGGTTGTTATCAATTACAACGAATGCAAGAGCAGTGGTGAATTGATGAAAGACATGCGCAAAAAATTGAATCGTGAATGAATTTCATTGATGACTTTATCAATTTTGTTCAGTTTATCACTTTAGGTAAATTCTTTCGCTATTTCTATTTTTTTGTAATATTTGAGTTTTTAAGATTCTTCATATTCGAGTTGTTTGTCCTCATATTGTGGCGATTCACGCACAGATTTAGAAAGGACAAGATTACCAAAGCGCATTATGAGTTTTGGACACGGATGCCATTGATTTCCATAATTGTGCCCGGGAAAAATGAGGGCAAGCATATCTATAAATTGGTTCAGTCACTGAAACAGCAGACCTATCAAAACTTTGAATTGATCATTATTGATGATGGCAGTGATGACGATACGGAGCGCATTTGCAGAAGTTTGGAAAAGAACGGTATGATTGATCTGTTTGTGCGCAATGAAGTGAGGGGAGGAAAGGCATCTGCTGCCAATTTAGCTTTGCGATTGTCTAAGGGTGAGTTTGTGGTTCATTTAGATGCGGACTGTTCTTATAGTCCTGATGCGATGGAGAACATTGTTAAGTTGTTTTATACGGATCCTTTGATAGGTGGAGTTGGTGGAAATGTTCAAGTAAGAAATTACAAGGATTCACTGGTGGCTACTTTTCAAGCCATCGAGTATTTTGATAGTATTTCCATAGGTCGTATTTCCAGCAGTGAGTTGGGTATTTACAGGGTAATTAGCGGTGCTTTTGGCGCTTTTAGAAGAGATGCCTTGGATAAAATAAGTGGATGGGATGTAGGGCCTGGATTGGATGGTGATATTACTGTAAAGTTGAGGAAAATGGGTTACAAGGTTAAATATGAACCCACAGCGGTATGTAAAACATCAGCTCCCGACACTTTTCGCAAATTGGCCAAACAAAGGCTGCGTTGGGATAAGAGTTTGGTGCGCTTTCGCTTGCGCAAGCACATTGATGTTCTCTTGCCATCTAAAAACTTTTCATGGTTGAATTTTATTTCATTTATCGAGAACATTTTTTACAATTTGGTTTTAAACTTCAAATGGTATTTCTACATCGCTGACATCTTATTAAACTTCACGTCCTTATTGCCATTTATATTGCTGACCAACCTTGCGCTTTACACAGCTAATTATTTTTTGAAGTTTATCATATTCTCTGCGTTCCGCCTGTCACAAAAGGAACCCATTGCCTATTTCTTGCCATACTTGCCAGGTATGGTGCTTTACTTTGGCTACTTTCTTCGTTTTGTAAGAACAAAGGCTTATCTACAAGAACTAATATTTAAAGAGTCATACAATGATCCATGGAATCCTCCCAAATCATCGGCATTTGCAAAGAAAATGCATTTGTAAGAAACATGTTGGATTAGTTTGTCGTAGAAGGATTACCTAAAAGGGAATGTCATGAAGTTAAAAATGAAGCTTAGTTGGGTCTTATTCGTCTTGCTATTTGCAACCAATGTTTCATCCCTTCTCGGTCAACAGGTTCAAGTCGGACTATTGGATTTGACCATAAAGAACAGTGAGACCAATCTTTCGAGAATTCGCTCATGCAGGCATTTGTTGCAGGTTGGGGGTGTTTCTTATCGTGAGAGCAATGTCCTTGATTCTGTTTTGCAATATCCCATTGTCTTATTGTCTCCTGTGATTATACCAGGAACTTTTACATCGGCTGAGAAGAATCAATTGATACAATATGTCAATGGCGGCGGGGTGCTCATTGCATCATCGATGCGCGATCCTGATTTATATGCTTTGTTTGGGGTGTCGAGCTATACTACTCATACTGATTTGAAACGGATGTATTGGCATACTGATCAGGAGCTTGGGTATTTTGACCGAATAGATGACCCCATGGAGCAAATGATTTCTTTAGCAGATAGTTCAGATACCTTTTCGTCAGCCTTCAATATTAGATCTTATACTCCATCTGGAAATTCGGAAACACTTGCCCATTACGAGAACAACTTGGCTGCGGTGATACACCATGAGTATGGAGAGGGCCATGCATTTTTGATAGGTATAGATTTGCGTGATGTTGTCATGCGCAATTTAATCAATAGCGATTTGAATGCACATAGAACCTATTCTAATGGTTTTGAACCTACCACAGACACTTTTGTTTTTTTTGTCACCAACATTATACGGGAGCATACTGATCATGCGGTGCGCGTGCATACTTGTCCGGATTGTGAATCGGGTGTAGTAATGGTTACGCACGATATCGATAGCAGAACTGCCATGGATAGCATGGCCATTTTTGCGGATTATGAGCAAACGCATGGCATAAACAGTACGTACAATGTTACAACAAGGTATTTTGCTGATTCTTGGATGACCGCTTTTTATCCCATTTCATTGGATAAAGTAGAGTATGTTAAGAGCAAAGGACAAAAAATTGCTTCACACTCGGTTGGGCATTTCCCAGATTATTATAACGCCACTACATTTCCCTTGTCATCCCCTGGAAACACTCAACTAGATTATCAACCGAGGTACTACAATGGGGTTACCACAGGTGGAAATGTTTATGGAGAGGTGGAGGTGTCTAAATACCTTTTAGAAACCAACCACAATGTTCAGGTGAAGTCTTTTAGGGCTGGCCACTTGGCTTTTAATCCTAGACTGCCCAAAGCCTTGCAAGATTTGGGATATCTGTATAATTCTACTTTTTCTGCGAACGATGTCCTAACCAATTTCCCGTTTTTTGATATTGACGAACTGAAATTTTCCGGGACGCAAACCAATGTTCTCGAAATCCCAATGACCATTTCAGATGCCTCAGCATCCATTCCATTCAGTCAGGAAAACTATAGTTCATACGCGCAGAATTGGATGAATATTACGCAAAAGAACTTGGCCAATAATGCACCAACGGTCTTATTGATACACCCCAATCGAGGTTACAAATTATTGGCTGAACAGCAGTATGTCAATGGACTTGGTAATGATTTGAAATACATGTTCTTGGATGATTTTGGAGACTTTTGGAGAGAGCGAATTGCCGCACATATCGAGACAGAGACTTCAAATGATACATTGTACGTGACATGGGTGAGTTTTAATGCAGCCTCTTCATTGAGTTTGGTTATTGATAATGTGGCTACGTTAGATGCTGTCCGTTTCTTTGATGGGTCAGGTCAAGAAATGGTAGCAGAGTCATTGCTTGTCAATTTTGGTGAAACCCGTTTTTGTCATTTCCAATATGTGCAAGGCACCGAAGTGTGCAATGGTTTGGATGACAACAACAATGGGCTTGTAGATGAAGGGCTTGTTTATGCTCAATTTGAAGATCAAGATCAAGACGGATATGGCAATGGGATGATGGTTCAAATGGCCTGTGAAGCCCTGGAGGGTTATGTCAACAATGAAGAGGATTGTGATGATGCCAATACGGTCGTGCATCCCAACAACATTGAATTTTGCGATAGCCTTGATAATGATTGTAATGCTTTAGTCGATGATGGATTGATTTATGAATCGTATTATCAAGATATCGATGAAGATGGATTTGGACAGAGTGAGAATGCAATTAATGCGTGCAACCAACCTTTTGGTTTTGTTCCCCAAGAAGGTGATTGTAATGATTGGGTATTCATGATTAATCCATCAGCTGTGGAGATTTGCAATGATCTTGATGACAACTGTAATGCAGTGATTGATGAAGGATTGGTGTTTGAAACTTACTACGAGGATTTGGACAATGATGGAGCAGGTAATGCCGAAGTGGTGTTGATCAAATGTATTTTGCCATTTGGTTACGTTGCACAGCATGGTGATTGTCAGGACAGCAATCCCAATGTCAATCCCAATGCAAATGAACAATGTGGAAATGGCATTGATGACAATTGCAATGGTTTTATTGACGAGGGTTGTGAAGTGGATTTGGATGATGATGGTTACACCAATTTGGTGGATTGCAATGATGACAATCCTCTGGTGAATCCAGCTGCTACTGAAGTTTGTAATGATTTGGATGATAACTGTGATGGAGTGACGGATGAGAATTTGGCCCAATTTTATTACTATGCTGACTTTGACGGTGATGGATATGGAACCAATAGTGTAGGATTTGTTTCTTGTTTGATACAAGAGGGGTTTGTTTTGGACAATTCAGATTGTGATGATGAGTGGGCAAGTATCAATCCATCTATGTCTGAGATTTGTGGCAATGAATGGGATGAGGATTGCGATGGTTTTGCCATTGCAGGGAGTTATTTTCCTGGAGTTAATCCTGTTTTGGTTTCATCATCGCTGTATCCTTCATGCACAGGAAATGCAGTTAAGAGCGCCAATTTGAATACCGGTGCCATAGTGAATTTGGAAGGAATTCAAGGAAGGTCAATCTGGTTTTCATTTGTCTCCAATTACAATAATATTCGTGTCGGTTTGTCAGCGGCAACAGGAAACAATCGTTTGTTGTTGTTTGAAAGAGTGGAAGGAGAATGCATGGAATTGAAATTAATTGAACACGAGAACACTTCAGGTAATCAAGTATTGTTGAGTGATGACTTGCAAGTTGGTGTTGAATATTGGGTGGCGGTTCAAAACATTTCAGGAGTTATGAATCCCAGTGCCAAGATTTGTTTTAATCACTTTGTAGGGTCCTCAGTGGATCATTATTACAGCAATAACACAGGAATTTACACCAACGTATGCAACAGCTTTAAGGCCTCATTTAAGGCCAATGCATCTCATTATCAGTTTGAAGTTTTGTCTGCTCAGCAAAATGGAGTTGCTTTATTGATCGAGCCTTGGAGCTACACTACTTCAGGTGCAAGTTCCTTAGTGGGTAGGTTGGGTAGTATTCTTCCAGTGAATCAATCGGGTGCCTCAATTGTTTATGGCATGCGAGTCCCGGTGATTTATCAGGTTGCAGATGCTGCCAATAACATGGAAACGATTGTCGCTCAACCAACGGTTTTAGGATCAGCAACGTTGTTGTCTGAAAATACAATATCATTGAGGCTAAGTGACCGCTGTCCAAAAATCAAATCTCTTACCTCCACCATTGCACCGGATAGAACCGTTTGCGGAGCGGTGCGCTACGAGTGGGAGTTTACGGAAGTGTTACCAGTAGAGGGAACTACTCAAATCATTCCAGGCGGCTCCAATGCCTCGGTATTTTTCTTGAGCAATGTACCCAGCATCACAACCGGAAAAACCTACAGCGTGAGGGTCCGTGCGGTTCACAGCAGCGGGTCAGCGGGACAGTGGGGTACGGCTTATTGTTTGAGAGTGGGAACGGCGGGAATGGTTCTACAGAGCGAGAATGAGAGCGGGAGTAATTGGAGTGCAGAGTCACGAGTATCCAGTATTTCAATTTATCCTAATCCTACATCAACAGGTAGTTTTGTTTTAGAGTACAACGGTCATCGTAGGGGCGAATTGATATTCGCCCTGGAATCTGCAACGGAAAATGAATCCGTCCAGGAATTGGTCATGAGAGATGTCACAGGTAAGGTTGTGTTTAAAACCAACGTGGTGTTGAATGGTAATGTCGCAGAAATCAATTTTGGAGATTTGGAATCGGGGCTTTATTTGATTGATTTTGGTGGCGAAAGGATTAGGTTGCAGGTGGTAAGATAAGTGGTTAATTCTTGGCGTCCATTGCGAGTGCTTTGCGTTCATTGCGTTATAATAAAATACAAAAACGCAACGTTCGCAAAGATTGCGCAAAGCTCGCAAAGTTGATGCTGAATGGCTGAATACCTTTTCCGCTTCCCTCTTCACTAAACACCGCTTACATAATTCTGAGCATAAAACCGCTGATACTCCCCGCTGGTGACAGCATCAACCCATTCTCTTTGGGTGAGGTACCATTGAATGGTTTTTTTCAGGGCCTGACCAAAATCCTGTGTGGGATGCCAATCCAATTCTGTTTCTAATTTGGAAGCATCAATGGCATAGCGATGATCATGTCCCAGACGATCTGTTACATAGGTAATTAACTGATCAGCGTCTCCTTCAGGTCTGCCCAATAATTCATCTGTTGTCTTACAAATCAACTTTACCAAGTCAATGTTTTTCCATTCATTGTTTCCACCGACGCAATAGGTGTGTCCGTGTTTCCCTTTTTCTAATATGATTTCGATGGCTCGGGCATGGTCTTCAACCCACAACCAATCACGCACATTTTCGCCTTTTCCGTATATGGGCAATGGTTTTTTGTTCAGAATATTATTGATGACCAACGGTATCAATTTTTCAGGGAATTGATGCGTTCCGTAATTGTTGGAGCAGTTGCTGATAACAATGGGCATTGCATACGTATCGTGGTAGGCCCTGACCAAATGGTCACTTGATGCTTTGGACGCCGAATATGGACTGTGGGGATCATACGGTGTGGCCTCAGAAAATTTGCCTTCTTCGCCCAAGGTTCCAAAGACCTCATCTGTTGAGACGTGGTAAAACAATTTTCCATCCATGTTGTCTTTCCATGCAACGCGCGCTGCATTGAGCATGTTGGCCGTTCCCAAAACGTTGGTTTTGATAAATGCCAATGGATCATGTATCGAGCGATCTACATGACTCTCGGCAGCCAAATGAATGATGTGGGTGATGTTGTTTTCCAGGACTGTCTTTAAGACAAACGCCTCATCACAAATGTCTCCTTTGATGAATCGATAATTTGGGGCATCTTGAATGTCTGACAATGACATCAAGTTACCAGCATAAGTCAAAGCGTCAAAATTGATGATGGTGTCTTGAGGATGATTGTTTACCATGCGTCTAACGACATGTGATCCAATGAAACCAGCACCTCCCGTAATTAAAATTCTTCTAGCCATCGTTTATATTTGAAATTGAACACCAACATTGAACCATCTTCTTGGCATTTGAACAAAACCATTTAAGATGTACTGTTGGTTGTTGAGATTGTTGATATCTATGAATACATTAACCTTTTCTAGATTCAATTGTGAGCGCCAGTCAAGAATGGTGGTGTAGTTGTTTTGTCCCATTCGTTGAAAGTGACGGGCCATCAATTGATGTTGTAATTTTCCTTTTTGTCCTATGGCCAATTGCCCAATGAATTGTTGGGTCAAATGTTCAGCGGCATAACGAGAGGGCAGATCTTGAGAATCCATCATGGAACTTAAGAGCGTCGCTTTTACACCTGCGTTTAGAAAATAGAACCATTGATCGGTGTTCGGGTTGTTGTTCCATTGTGCTACAAAATCAAATCCAGTGAAAGTTGAAATACCGATGTTCAAAGGTGTCCATTTTTGAGTGAAATCCGGAAGCGACGTTAGAACGTAATCAATTTGATTGTTCACTCTTCTGAAATAATAGCAACCTTGAATGTTGAATGCGTTTTGCTTGTAAAGAAATCCTGTTTCCGCATTAAAGCCTTCTTCAGCTACCAACAATGGATTCCCTTGGTTGCGCGAATCTTTATAATACCAGTCGGTATAGGTGGGCAGGCGAGAGCCTTTGCCTGTGTGCACATAAACTTGACCATTTTCAGTTTTGTAAGCAATGTCCATTGCAGGATAGGCTTTCCATCCTTGGTTGTTTTGTTGCAATTCATCGCTTAACAATGTGTATTGAAAATTGCTACCGATAATCACGTTGAGTTTCCCCCATGGATTGAAACGTTGCTCCAAATAACCACTGTAAAATTGACGCTCATGCTTGCCCAAGTTGTTGCTGCGCAACCAATCCCATCGGGTTTCGCCACCCAAAGCCACTAAACCCCAAACATTGGCACGGGAAGCGTGTAACTCAGCACCTGTAGTTGTGCCATAATGAAAATTTTCGTACACCTCTGGTTTACTCCTGATGAATACATAATGATCCTCATTGTAACGGTGGTATAGTCTGGGCACAACACGCCATCTTTTCCAATTGAAATCTCCGTTCACGCCTGAGAACATGGTTTTCACCTGCTCAAAGGCATCGGTATCATATGGTGAAGCGTAAAAATCTTTGGCGCCGAAACTATTGTTGAACAGACCATTGATCCATTGAATTTTATGGTTGTTCTTTAGTACAAAGCTACTGTTTGTAAAAATATTCTGTTGCTCGACACCCGAATTGTATTGGTATCCATTGGTGAACAAACGTCTCAATTGTATGGTGTGACCAGATCTTTCTTTGACAAACCCCAAGGATACTTGCTGAACATTTTGGGTATATGCCTCACCGGTTGCGGTGTCTTTCTCTCCATTGGTTCCCCAATAAGAAAGCACATTGAGCTTTTGACTGCCAGGTGCTTTGGTCACAACATTGATGGCTCCGGCTAATGCACCTGCGCCGAACATTCTTGCTGCAGATCCTTTGAAAACCTCGATACGCTCAACTTGACTAAGATCAACTGGCAGGTTCATTTGGTGGTGACCTGTTTGCGGGTCACGCATGGGGATTCCATCAATCAGAATGAGGATTTGATCATAAGATGAGCCCATCAAGCTGACATCGCTCTGCGCAAAAGTGTTGCGACTTCGAACATCAACACCGTTTACAAAAAGCAAAGCCTCACTTACATTTCTAACAGGGAGTTTTTGAATGTCTTTGGCGGTAATGATTTGCACACCGTAATTCGCCAATGGGAGTTGAGGAGATCTTTTGTCTTCAATAATGTCAAGACCATTGAGCTCTTGTTCGATTACATAATTGTGCTGCACGGGTTGCGCTGATGTCAAAAAGCCCTGAAGACAACATGTGAACAGGGCTAAGATAGATTTTTTCATAAGATGAAATTAAAAATACGTCAGGAAACTTTTTACAAACTCCAATAATGCAAGTTTTTGATTTTAGAGCGATATGAGCCTTTGATGTCCACCAAAACCCCCTGACCATTTTTTAGCAATGAAGTCAAGTATTGTTCATCCATATTTAGGTATTCATTGTGGGCAACGGCAATGATAATGGCTTCATACGTATGGGGAGAAGGTTGTGGTACCAAAGTACAACCGTACTCGTGGTGTAATTCTTCGCTGTCCGCATGTGGGTCAACGATGTCCACTTGAACGGAGAAGCTTTCTAATTCGCGGATGATGTCAATGACTTTGGAA
Organism: Flavobacteriales bacterium; assembly: GCA_947504275.1. GTDB lineage: Bacteria > Bacteroidota > Bacteroidia > Flavobacteriales_D > Sanyastnellaceae > CAMCTV01. The sequence continues at coordinate 12,986 of CANNHA010000011.1, read as the reverse complement.
TTTCTAATGTCGCTGACATTCTCTTTGAAAGTAGCCCCCATCACCAATACTTTTGATTCCAAAGCATTTTTCCCCATTTCCATGATCTTCTTGACCGTTTGTTTACCTACGTATGCTCCCATGGAATCATTGACATAACGCGCTGATGAAATCACTTTGGAGAAGTAACCCATCTTCTTGGCTTTGTAAACCAAGTAATAGGGGTCAACACCGATGCAATGTCCGCCTACTAAACCGGGTTGAAATTTTAGGAAATTCCATTTGGTTCCTGCAGCTTCAAGTACATCATAAGTGTTCAATCCCATTTTATTAAAAATCAAAGACAATTCGTTAATCAAGGCAATGTTCACATCACGTTGGGTATTCTCAATGATTTTGGCCGCTTCTGCTACTTTGATGCTAGCGGCTCTGTGCAAACCTGCATCAATGACCACAGAATAAACCTTATCAATTTCATTCAAACTTTCCTCGTCGCAACCAGACACAATCTTGATGATGCTGCGCAAAGTGTTCACTTTGTCACCAGGATTGATGCGCTCTGGAGAGTATCCTACTTTGAAATCAATCCCCATTTTGAGACCGCTGATTTCTTCAAGGACGGGCACGCAGTCGTCTTCTGTGCAACCAGGATAGACGGTACTTTCATAAACAACATAGTCACCTTTCTTCAATACTTTTCCTACTGTTCTAGAGGCGCTGATGACAGGGCCAAGATCAGGTAGATTCATGTTGTTGATGGGCGTTGGGACGGCCACAATAAAGAACCCTACTTCGGTGAGATCTTCTACTTTGTGGGTAAAAGTAATGTCACACCCATCAAAAGCGCTGCTAGGCAATTCATTGGATGGGTCGACATTGTTTTGCATCATAGCAACCCGCTCTGGATTGATATCAAAACCTACAACCTTAAGGTTTTTGGCGAATTCTAAAGCAATCGGAAGGCCTACATAGCCTAGTCCAACTACACAAAGGCTCTTTTTCTTTTCAATCAAATCTTGGTAAATCATCTTCTTTTATCCTAAAAAAGTTACGTTTTCGTTTTCTAATTTATATTTTTCTTTTGTCTCAGGGCACATTGCAATGCCATCTTGATCAAAAGTCAATTTATATCCAGCTTTAGACATCCAACCTTTGTGTCTTGCAGGGTTGCCCACCATCAGTGCAAAAGCTTTTACTGGTTTGGTAATGACAGCTCCAGCGCCAATAAATGCATACTCTCCAATTTCATATCCACAAACGATGGTTGCGTTGGCCCCTATGGAGACACCCTTCCGTATAATGGATTGGCGGTATTCATCTTTGCGAGTCACAGCGCTTCGGGGATTAATCACATTGGTGAAAACACATGAAGGTCCCAAAAAGACATCATCCTCACAGATTACTCCAGTATAAAGGCTAACATTGTTTTGTACCTTGACATTGTTTCCCAAAATCACATCAGGACTAATGACAACATTTTGTCCAATATTACAACGCTCTCCTATCCTGCAATTGGACATGATGTGAGAGAAATGCCAGATTTTGGTACCCTCACCTATGTCGCAACCTGCATCGATAACAGCCGTTTCATGTGCGAAATATCCCATTACTTTTTGTTGTACGATTCAAAGTTTTTGTGCTCTATTTTATTCAAATCATCCAATGAGAGTGTTTTGAAATAATCATAGGTGATTTTTAAACCTTCGCTACGGTGTACTTTTGGTTCCCAACCAAGGATTTCTCTGGCCAATGTAATATCTGGTCTGCGCTGCTTGGGATCGTCTGTGGGCAGTTCTTTGTACACGACTTTCTGATTGGTTTGTGTCAACTTGATGATCTCCTCAGCAAAGTCTTTGATGGTGATTTCATCAGGGTTTCCAATGTTAACAGGTTGGGCGTAATCACTCATCAATAGACGATAAATTCCCTCCACCAAATCATCTACATAACAGAAACTTCTCGTTTGTGATCCGTCACCAAATATGGTCAAATCCTCACCTCGTAAGGCTTGACCAATGAACGCTGGCAAAACGCGACCATCATTGAGTCGCATTCTCGGTCCGTAAGTATTGAAAATCCGGACAATTCTAGTCTCTAAGCCATGAAAGGTATGATAAGCCATAGTAATGGCTTCTTGGAAGCGCTTGGCTTCATCATAAACACCACGAGGTCCAACGGGATTAACATTTCCCCAATAGCTTTCTATTTGCGGGTGGACGTGGGGGTCACCGTATACTTCACTGGTACTGGCAACAATGATTCGTGCACCTTTTTCCTTGGCCAACCCAAGACAGTTGTGTGTTCCTAGTGAACCAACTTTCAATGTTTGAATAGGAATTTTAAGATAATCAATGGGAGAGGCAGGAGAGGCGAAATGTAAAATGTAGTCGATTTCACCTGGAACATGAATGTATTTGGACACATCATGATTGTAAAATTCAAACTTCGGCAGAGGAAAAAGATGTTCAATATTTTTGAGATCACCGGTAATCAAGTTGTCCATTCCTACCACATCAAATCCTTCTTTGATAAATCGGTCGCACAAGTGTGAACCCAAAAATCCTGCAGCACCGGTTATTAATACTCTTGCCATGTTATTGGGTAATTGCTTGTCTTCCGATGCTGTAATAATTCCATCCCATCTCTTTCATTCTGCCTACTTCATACAGATTTCGACCATCAAAAATAACAGGTGTTTTCATGGCGTTTTTCATCAATTCAAAGTCGGGATTTCTAAACATTCCCCATTCCGTGCAAATTAGCAATGCATCAGCATCTTCTAGAAGTGAATACTGATCTTGTGAGTACTGAATGGGATAGTTTTTTTGCTTTTGAACGTTCTCCATCGCCTCAGGATCATAGGTTATAATGTCTGCTCCGGCCTCTAGCAAGTGCTCAATCATATACAAGGCAGGTGCTTCTCTGATATCATCAGTGTCCGGTTTGAAAGCCAATCCCCAGATGGCAATTTTCTTTTTGGTCAATTGCTGATTGAAATGTTCCATGATGGGCGTAAGCAGCGTTGTCTTTTGACGATCGTTGACTTTCATAACACTTTTTAAAATTCTGAATTCATAGCCGTTTTCTACACCGCTCTTGGCCAAAGCCTGCACGTCTTTGGGAAAACAAGAACCACCGTAACCGATACCAGGAAATAAGAATCTTTTTCCAATGCGCTCATCTGTTCCAATTCCTAGGCGAACCATATCCACATCGGCACCTACTTTCTCACAGAAATTGGCAATTTCATTCATGAATGAGATTTTTGTGGCCAAAAAGGCATTGGCGGCGTATTTGGTCAATTCAGCGCTGCGCTCATCCATAAAAATCAAAGGATTTCCTTGACGAATAAATGGCTTGTACAACTCTTCCATAACTTTTTTGGCGCGGTCACTTGAGGTGCCCACCACAACACGGTCAGGCTTCATGAAATCATCCACTGCAAATCCTTCACGCAAGAATTCAGGGTTGCTGACGATGTCAAAAGGAACCTGGGCTTTGCGAGCCACGGCTTCTCTAACCTTCTCTGCTGTACCCACAGGAACAGTTGATTTGTCTACGATAACTTTGTAATCTTTAATGAGCCATCCCAAATCATCAGCCACTTTCAAGACATAGCTCAAATCAGCGCTGCCGTCCTCTCCTGGAGGGGTAGGCAAAGCCAAAAAGATAATTTGAGCCATTTCAATGGCCTCTTGCAAATTGGTGGTGAACTTCAATCGTCCTTCTCTTATGTTTCTCTCAAACAAAACATCCAAATGCGGCTCATAGATGGGAATCTTGCCAGCCTTCATGGCATTTACCTTTTCCTCATTGATGTCCACGCAAATGACTTTATTTCCTGTTTCAGCAAAACACGTTCCGGTTACCAAACCGACATAACCTGTTCCCACCACCGCAATATTCATAATCTTTCTTTTTTATGTAAGCTACAAATATAATCATAGCCTTGCGTTCTGCAGGCAATTTTGAACATTTGATTTTGTTAGAATTTTATGAGTTTTTGTGGTGTCTAAAATGGGATTCATTTTAGCTTTGCTTTATGTCTGAAATATTGAAAATTCAAGGCGTTTCGAAATCTTATGGTAAACACAAAGCGCTATCTTCTGTTAGTTTGGCGGTTAGATCGGGTTCTGTTTATGGATTGTTGGGGCCCAATGGTGCTGGAAAAACCAGTTTAATTCGTATCATTAATCAAATTACAGCACCTGATGAAGGAACGGTGCTTTTCAAAGGTGAGTCCCTGCGTCCGGATCACATTGAACACATTGGTTATCTGCCCGAGGAGCGCGGTTTGTACAAAAAAATGAAAGTTGGTGAGCAATGTATTTATCTGGCTCAGTTGAAGGGATTGTCAAAGCAAGAAGCCGTAAAGCGATTAACCTATTGGTTTGAACGATTTGATATTATGGCTTGGTGGAACAAGACCATTGAGGATTTGTCTAAAGGTATGGCCCAAAAGGTGCAATTCATTACTACTATTTTGCACGAGCCTGAGCTATTGATTTTAGATGAGCCCTTTAGTGGATTTGATCCCATCAATGCCAAGTTGATTCAAGAAGAAATGTTGCGTTTAAAGTCAAAGGGCGCTACCATCATTTTATCCACCCATGATATGGGAAGTGTAGAAGAATTGTGCGATGATATTGGATTGATAGATCAATCACATCTTGTTCTGAGTGGCCCCGTAGCTGAGGTGAAAGCCAAGTTCAAGGAGAATTTGTTTGAAGTTGCCTACAAAGGCACAGCCATGGAATTGGGAATTTTGATGGGGCATCAATTTGAATTGGTTCAAAATGATGTTGCATCAGAATACAATATTGCAAAAATTAGAATTTCTCCAGGTCACAATCTAAACAATTTGCTCGGTGCCATGATGCAGAAATTGGAAATTGTATCTGCACGAGAAATTATCCCCAACATGAATGAGATTTTTATCAAAGCCGTTACTCAAAATCAAAAGACCCATGAATAAGATACTATTGATCATCAAACGTGAGTATTTAAGCCGAGTTAAAAAGAAGAGCTTTATCATCATGACATTCTTGGGTCCGATTCTGTTTGCAGCTTTGATGTTTGGTGCCATTGCGGTTACCATGAACGATAACTCGGTGTACCAAGTTTTGATTGTGGATCCTTATGAGGTTATTACCCAAAAGGATTCGACCACAGGAACTGTATATCCAAGATTTACCAATCATTTCAAGGATTCCGAGAAAGTGATGTATTCATTCTCCAGAACTGCAGTTCCGCCCGATGCTTTCAAAGAGAGTCAGTATCAAGTGATGTTGGAGGTGGATGAGGCTACCATCAATGATGGCAAATGCAATTTCTTTTACAAAAAATTCCCAGGAGAGTTTGTCCAACGAAAGATGGGGGATGATTTGGAAAACTCATTGGAAAAGCATCGTGTGATTGATAGTTTGCAGTTGGATTACGAAAAATACAAAAGGGCTAAGGTGTCCGTTTCATTTGCCGATATCAACGTCGATAATCTTGGTCAAGAGGACAGAACGCAAGAGAAGGCTTTCATAGGTTTCATTTTTGCCATTTTGATTTATATGTTTATTTTCATGTACGGCGTACAAGTGATGCGTGGAGTTATCGAAGAAAAGACCAACCGCATTGTTGAGGTTATTGTCAGTTCTGTCAAACCATTTCAGTTGATGATGGGGAAAGTGATTGGGATAGGATTGGTGGGTTTGACGCAATTTTTGATGTGGGTATTGTTGTCGTTTGTTGTATCCTCTGTGGGCTTGTCATTCTTTGCATCTAACATTGCCAGTGGCGCTGCGGTGGTAGAAAATGCGCAAGTAATGCAAACAGGCATGGATCAAGCGGTGATGATGAATGAATTGATGAATAACCAAGCCATCAATTGGTTTTTTCAAATCAATTGGACATTGATGATTGGATTGTTCTTGTTTTATTTCATTGGAGGATATTTTCTGTATGCCAGTTTGTTTGCTGCCATTGGAGCTGCGGTGGACAGTGAAACAGATACCCAGCAGTTCATGGCTCCGGTTTCATTGCCATTGGTATTTGGTTATATCATTTCAGCTATGATGATTGATAATCCAGAAAGTTGGGCTGGTAACTTTTTCTCGGTCTTTCCATTGACATCCCCTGTAGTGATGATGGTTAAGGCTACCGTTTCATCCACATCAGTGGGAATGATTGTGTTGTCTATGGTGATTTTGGTCATCACCTTTATTGCGTTCATCGCGCTGGCTGGCCGAATTTATCGAGTAGGAATATTGATGTATGGTAAAAAGGCCAGTTACAAAGAAATTTGGAAATGGATTAAATACAATCCATGAGCATGGGTAAAAGAATGGCCATTGTGGATTGCGGGACCAACACCTTCAATATTTTGATTGCAGAGCAGTCTGATAAGGGGGATTGGGAGACTTTATTTTCCAATAAGTGGCCGGTGAAAATAGGTGAGGGGGGATTTGAGGATCGTCAAATTACGGATTCTCGCATGGCCAAGGGATTAGATACATTACATTATTATTATTCTATTGTTCAGGCTTATCAGGTGGAGAAAGTCCATGTCTTTGCAACTTCGGCTTTGCGTGATGCCCATAATACTGATGTGTTTAAAGCACACGTGAAGTCTTTGACCAATTGGGATATTTCTGTCATTGATGGTGATGAGGAGGCGCAACTCATTTACGAGGGCGTTCAGCAAACCATGGATTTGCATGAAGTGCCTACTTTACTCATGGACATTGGCGGAGGTAGCACTGAATTTATCATCACTACTGCTGAAGGAATTGTTTATAAACAGAGCACCCAATTAGGAATCAGCAGGATTTTTGAGCAAGTTCCCATGATGGATCGCGCACAAAAGAATCAATTGAATCTAATCAAACAAATTTTTGATGCTAACACCCAAGAGCTCAAGAAAGCGTTGGCTCAATATCCTTGTGAACGATTGGTGGGGGCAAGTGGCTCATTCGATACTTTATTGGAGTTGTATTATTACACAAATAAAAAGGACAAGATTTGGTTAAGCCATGAGGCCCAAGAAATTCCTGTAGATTCCTTTGCTTCTATTTACATGTTCATGATGGGGTCCAGTTATGAGGATCGTCTGAAGCATCCTGCTATTCCCAATTTGCGTGTCCAGTTTATGCCCATCGCCATTTATCTGATGAAATTGGTTTTGGATTTACAACCGTTTAGTCAAATATATCGCTCTCCCTATGCGTTGAAAGAAGGGGTAATGCAACGATTGCAACGCAGATGAAAATAAAGCGGCCAAAATACGTAGTAAGGAACGTGGTCATCATGATAATGGTGCCGCTGTTTTACTTGGGTTTGGCTTTGCAGTTTTCAGCGGTGCAATCATGGTTGGCGCATAAGGTTGCGGGCTGGTTGTCCTATGAGTTAAACACCCAAGTAGCGGTGAAATCAGTCGGCTTTGATTGGGGATTGCATTTTTACCTCGAGGAATTGGATATTTGGGACCAAAACAATGACAGTTTGATTCATGTAAAATCCTTGGTTATAGAAGATTATTCAGGGATATTCAACGGTAAATTGCAAGTGAATGGAGTGGTGCTCAAGGAGGGCAGTATCCATGTTCAACAAAGACAAGACAGCACTTGGAACTATGATTTTCTTTCTGAGTATTTTAAGCAAACAGATACTACTAAATCCGGAGATTTCTCAGTCAATCTATCCTCTTTTAAAATTGAGAATGCCGATTTGCACTACCATGGATTAGACCCCATTCTTGCCCATCATCATGATTTGAATGTCAGCAATTTGTTTGTCACTATGCGGGATATGCAGATTTTACCGGGAGAAGGTAGTGTCAGTTTGGATGAAATTCAGTTTGAAACCCTTGGGCAACTGGCTTGCCATGATGCCAAGGTTAATTTATATTGGAGTGAAGGTAATATCCAATTTTCAGGATTGAATTTAAAGACAACACTAAATGAGCTTTCAGGTGATGTCAAATTTAATTTCGGCGACGATAAACCTCTCCAAGTAGAGTTGGATATTCAGGGGTTTCCATTGAATTTGTCAGAGTTTGAAGCCATTGTGCCTGATTTGGGGTATTGGAAAGAGTCAGCATGGGTCAATATTCAAGCATCAGGTAATTGGGAAGACATTCAAATCAGACAGTTGGATTTGGGTTATGGCGCCATGACACGTTTGAGTTTAAGCGGAGAATTGACGCATATTATGGATAAGGAGCTGCGGGGTTTGAATTTGTTGGTGAATAACATTACCACCAATCGATCAGATTTGAACGACTTGGTCACGCGATTTGATCCAGAGGTGAAATTGCCTAATAATCTATCCGCATTGGGTGTCTTGCAGTTCAATGGTGTGCTGACGGGTGAGAGAAACAAGTGGAGAGCCTATGGAGATTTGTATACCGATATTGGCGCTGTCAAAGGCGATATCGATATTGATACGGAGGAAATGGCGTATACGGGTTTTCTGGTAACGGAGAACTTTGATTTGGGAGCCTATTATCAGACAACAGACTGGGGTGAGATGACGGCACAGTTGGATGTTGTGGGAAAGGGACTGGAACTGAAAACCATGCAGTTGGATGCCATCGGGGAAATAGATGCGTTGAATTATCGCGGTTATACTTATCGTCCAATAGAATTAGAGGGATCTATGTCCAATGGTTTTTTTAAAGGTTCAGTAAATGTCTCGGACCCCAATGCGCAACTTAGTTTTAATGGACTGGTGGATTTCAACGCACACAGGCCCAAGATCTCCTGCGATCTATTTGTAGATAACCTCAATTTTAAAACCATCGGGTTGTTTCCTGAGTTGCCCTATAGCGCAATGAGCGGAGAGGCGCGCATTGATATAGAAGGGTTTGGGTGGAATGAGATTGAAGGTGGCATAGAGTTGAATCATGTAGTTTATTGCGCCAATTCCAAAGATTATGTTTTGGATTATTTGTCATTGAATGTGGAGCGTCATCCGGAGTTGAGAGTGGTGTTGAACTCAGACATCGCCATGGGAGAGCTCACCGGATCATTCAATCCGGAGGGCTTATGGCCTGCACTCAATAATATCATGTCTGAAGTAGTTCCCAATTATCAATGGAGTTTGTCCAAGCACCAGCCTCAGGATTTTGAATTGAAATTGGAAATACTTGACTTTTCGCAAATAGGGGAGGCTATTCTTGGAAACCTTTCCATATCACAGAACGCCATTTTGCAATTGCGTGTTGATGAGAATAAGGACTATTTTGAAGGACTGTTTAGTGCAAAGGTTGTTGCATGGAATGGAAATACCTTTCATGAGTTGTTGATTGATTTTAAGAAACCGGATGCCTATGTTTATGCATCGGCTATGATGGATAGTATTACTGGTGCATGGGGTTCGGTGCCCAATGTTTCACTGGACGCCCGATCTGAAGGAGATGTCATTTATTCTGATTTTGTTTGGGGAAATGATAAAACCCTGCACAGGGGAGATGTCGGTGCCCAGTTTTCATTCCCTTCATCGGATGAAATTGCGATTGATTTTTACAGAGGGGATATCCGTCTCATCAATGACCAATGGGCCCTTTATCCGGGAGCATACATTCTCAAAAATGGGGACGATTGGCAAATTAAATCACTCACTTTTGCTTCAGAGCTTCAGAGTATTGCTCTATATGGTACCATTGGTAAGACAGCTAAAGCGCCTTTGATGATCGCTTTTTCTCATGTTAATTTCCAACAAATCAACGCATTTCTACCCGAGGATTTAAAAATGGAGGGTGTGTTGGATGGGACTGTGGAAATTGATAAGTTACTAGATAACCCTGATTTAATGGGCGACTTGAGCATTGCAGATTTTGGCATCAATGATGTTGTCTATGGCGATATTTGTCTGAAAAGTCAATGGGTGGAGTATTTGTCTGGTTTTGAACTAGCGGGAGGAATAGAGCATGAAGATCAAAAGAATTTGAGTTTTGAAGGAATGTATTTTCCGTACGATTCACTTTCGCCCTTGGACTTGGATGCTGAAATTCACGATTTGGATCTGCAGTTTTTGAGAGCGTTCATTGATACTGGAGTAATTGTAGCTAGTGGTCAATTGAACGGCTTGGTTCATCTGAGCGGTAGGCCTTCTGAGCCCCAACTTTCAGGTTATGCAGATGTTGTTAATGGCGGCCTTTTTGTGGATTATTTGGGGACACAGTATCAGTTAAAGGACAGAATTTGGATTGAGCCTGATCGGTTTGTTTTTGATGAATTGAAATTAACGGACCACAAAGGGAACGAAGGTCAAATCAAGGGCTACATTGGCCACAAAGCTTTTGGAGATTGGTCATTTAATTTGCTTGGAGATTTGGAGAAAGAACCACTTTTGGTTTTAAATACAACAGAAGAACAGAATGAAGATTATTTTGGGAAGGCCTATGCAACAGGTAATTTCAAGATCAATGGCTATTTGGATAAACTTAATTTTGACATTGCATTAAGGACCCAAAGTGGAACCAAACTGATTATGCCTATGGCATCCTCAGGCGAAGAGGAAATGGGACAGTTTATTCAGTTTGTAAAACCCAATCAAATCAAAGAAGATGCTCCATTGGATTTGTCTGGCATTTCGCTCAATATTCAGATTGACGTTACACCAGATGCAGAGTTGAGCATCATCTTTGACGAGGCAGTAGGTGATGTCATGAAGGGTAGGGGGCAGGGTCATCTTACTATGGGAATCAGTAAACTGTCCACCTTTGACATGTATGGTCAGATTGAAATTGTGTCGGGTAACTACCTGTTTACTTTGGCCAATTTGATCAACAAAGATTTTACAGTACAACCAGGCGGTACTATTTCTTGGTATGGCAGTCCCTACAATGCTGAATTGAAGTTGTCCGCTGTTTATAAAGTGAATGCTTCTTTGTCGGATATTCTGGTAGATGCCAACCAATCTGGTCAACGTGTGCCTGTGGACTTACTCATGAATTTAACAGGAAAAATGCTTAACCCCAATGTAGCGTTTGATATCAAATTGCCAACCGTTGACCCCATGACCAAAAGTCGATTTGAGGCCGTTGTCTCCAATGAGCAAGAAAAGAATCGACAAGCGTTTTCTTTGTTGGTTTTGCGTCAGTTTATGAGCCCCCCCAATATCGTTAAATCGGCTGATGCCTCAACCAATTATGGGGTGGCCGCCAATACTACGGAATTGTTGTCAAGTCAAATTTCCAATTGGCTCAGTCAAATCAGTGATGATTTTAATTTGGGCTTTAACTATCGTTCAGGAGACCAAATCTCCAATGAAGAAATAGCTTTGGCGCTGAATACTCAATTTTTTGACAATAGGGTACTGTTGAGCGGAAATTTTGGTGTGTCCAAGGGCAATGCCAGCAATCAACAGCCCAGCAATTACATCGGTGACGTTAAGGTAGAATACTTTTTGACAAAGGATGGCAAGCTTAAACTGATGGCATACAATGAAAGCAACAACTATCGAAACATTACTACTCAACAATCTCCCTTCACCCAAGGTTTAGGACTGGTTTACCAGCAGGACTTTGATCATCTCAAGGACCTACTCCATTCATGGTTCAAAAGAACCAAACATCATTGAGGAAAATCTTCCGGAAACCTTGATTTGAAATCATCTCTCTTTTTCTTGGTTAGTAAAAGCTGAAAGCTGAATTTCACTTTATTTTCTTCAAATTGTTTCTTGTCGTCTTTCAAATCTGTAATGACTTTATTAAAATCGGCATCACCGCTGATGACTGTTAGTTGGCCCAATTTGTATTCAAAGTAGTACCACAGACCACGATCGATTTCCAAATAAAAGCGCATGATATCGGCGGTCTTTCGTTTTTCAATTTCAATTTTACCAGTTACATATTTAAAGATTTGCTTTTTATCCATGGTTGCAATGCCGATAGGACCTGTCGTATGAAAAGTTTCGGAGTTGGGATTCCAAACCCATTTGAGGTCAGCAAAAACAAAATTCTTTTGCAATTCCTCAGGAACTTTTTTGAACTGCCCGGATAAGCTGATTTCGGTAATCAAGCGATCAGACTTTTCAGTTCCCATTATTTCAGCGATGGCTTTCTCAAATGGAGTGTTGTTGATGTCTACAGGGGGCAGTTCTGTGTTTTTTTCCAATGCCTCTGAAATCTTTTTAAGCGCGCTCTCATCAAATGGAAAATGCAATACGGATGCAGTTTGAATGTTCAATGCTTTATCGCTTTGTTTAAGCGTCCCCTTTCCAAAATTGTCCAATTGTATTAATCCATATCGGGCCTTGAAGTCAATTTTTCCGTCACCTGCCACATCGCAACTTTGCGCATTAAGCTCAATCAGATTACCCGGCATTTTGGGTTGAATGATTTTGGCTTTGCTTCCGATTAAAAATTTCTTTGAATTTTTATCATAGTGCAGATATCCACTGGCCTCAATAAGTGGGGTATCATAAGTACCCATTTTTGGACTCAAGAATGCAGGATAAATCTGCATGGGGCTAGCGGTTTTGACCATCATACCGACTCCCAATTTTACAGAGCTAACATCTTTGATCAAGGTATCTACTGGAATGTATATGTCCAAAGGGTCAATTGGGGAGTTGAATTTGAAATAAGATTTGGCCAAGTCTTCACATGGATGCTCAATTTTTACACCGCCATCAAAGTTCATGAGTTTATCCGTGGACAACAGAGAAAGCTTTCCGTAATAAGCAAACTGAGGAGATAAATGGAATCCGGCATCTTCAGCTATTTCACCCTTGGCAATGGTGCGATAGGCCGTGTCTAGTTTTACGGTTTCAAAATGAATCGATTGCTTTTGACCATTCTCATCGACATAATTCATATCCGCAAATCCATTGAATTTTAATCGGCCTTCAATTTTCAATTCAGCATTGAATAGGCTGTGATACTGTGTAACGATATTGGTTACCAAAGAGGCCCTCAGCAACTTGCGCATGTTGGCATATTTCTCAATCACCACTTTGCCACTGTCTGGAACTATCTTGGAATCTCCAACCACAATGTGGTCTATTTTTTC
>CANNHA010000010.1 GCA_947504275.1 Flavobacteriales bacterium | reverse complement strand
ATCTTCTTCTCCTTCAAAGGGAAATGGTCCGGTTCCGAGTAGTCCATTTTCCGATTGCAGAACTACTTCAATGTTATTGGGAACATAATTGGCCACCAATGTGGGGATTCCAATGCCCAAGTTGACGTACATGCCGTCTTTGACTTCTAATGCAATTCTTTTTGCAATTCCATTTTTATCCAACATGATTACGCGCGCTTTTGGGTGGTTCTTTGTTCAATTCTCTTTTCGTATCGCTTTCCTTGGAAGATGCGATGTACATAAATGCCAGGGGTGTGTATGTGGTCAGGGTCCAATTCGCCAGCAGGAACCAATTCCTCTACTTCAGCAATGGTGATTTTCCCAGCCATGGCCATCATGGGATTAAAATTCCTTGCGGTACTTCTGAATATCAAATTGCCCATGGTATCTCCTTTCCATGCTTTGACGATGGCAAAGTCTGCATCAAAGGCATATTCCAAAAGATAAGTTTTTCCGTTGAAGACCCTTGTTTCTTTACCTTCGGCCACTTCCGTTCCTACGCCAGCAGGGGTGTAGATGGCGGGCATTCCATAGGCTGCTGCCATGCAACGTTCTGCCAATGTGCCTTGGGGAATCAGTTCTACGTCCAATTCTCCACTGAGCATTTGTCTTTCAAATTCCTCGTTTTCACCTACGTAAGAGCTGATCATTTTTTTGACTTGTTTTCCTTGTAATAAAAGACCAAGTCCAAAATCATCTACACCCGCATTGTTGGAGATGCATGTCAAATTATTGACGCCCAAATTGACCAACTCGGTAATGCAATTTTCGGGAATGCCACAAAGGCCAAAACCTCCAAGCATAAGGGTCATACCACTTTGAATGCCTTGGCAGGCTTCGTTGGCATCTTTTACAACTTTGTTAAAACCCATTTTTATTTTTTTAGTATTGAATCTGCTCCGCCCATGAACAACTCTCCATTGTTATACAAATCTTCATCGCCATCATCGGAGAATACATCCTCCGCAAAAATAGCGTCTGGTTCGTGCACATTGCAATCAAATCGCAAAGTGTCGTAATTATCCGGTTTAGGGAAGTCGCCTTTGGAGATTTTGATATTGGGATCGGCGTAGACTTTGTTCATGAAGTAGCCAAAGATGGGAAGACCTGTATTGGCGCCCTGACCAAGGTTGGTGCTGCTGAATCGGATGGTGGGATCTTGTGCACCCACCCATACCCCGGTAACCAAATCTGGCGTCATACCTATGAACCAGCCATCTGTATTACTCTGTGTAGTTCCTGTTTTTCCGGCCAATGGGTAACGAAGATTTCCGTATGGTCGGCCACTTCTGATTCGAGCGGCTGTTCCAAAGTTACAAACGCCTTTCATCATATCTACCAATGCATAGGAAACGCTCGGATCAAGGGCTTGGCTGATTTGGGGATCAGCCTCGTAAATCATATTGCCATTGCGGTCTTCAATGCGAAGCAAATAGGTGGGTTCAATGAACATACCATGATTGACCATCGCGGAGTTTGCTCCTACCATTTCATACAGGGACAATTGCGCCACACCCAGTGCAATGGAATAGGTGCGGGGAATGTCACTCTTGATACCCAGATTGCGCGCCAATGCCACTACAGCATCCACTCCGTAATCGCTGATCAATTGCGCGGCTACGGTATTGACGGAGGCAGCCAATGCTTTGTTCATCACATAGCGCCCTGCACTGCCACCGCGAGGACACCAGCGCTCGCCGGTAGGTAAATTAAAACAAGGTGATGCAACAACGATGGGGTCACATGGTTTTTTACCCATACGCAGCGCTGTTGCGTATACAATCGGTTTAAACGTAGATCCTACCTGACGGCGTGATTGATACACATTATCATACTTAAAATAGTTGTAATCTATGCCACCAACCCAAGCTTTGACATGCCCTGTTTTTGGGTCCATGGACATGAGGCTGGCATGAAGTATTGTCTTATGGTACAAAATACTATCCATGGGACTCATGAGTGTGTCTTTGGGTCCCTTGTGCGTGTATACCTTCATTTTGGTTTTGGTCTGGAAGATTTTTTGAATCTCCGCTTCATCATGTGATGCCCAATGTTCACCGCAACCTCCAGCCTCTGTATCACATACATATTCTTTGCCTTCTTTTACAATATAGCTTTTGGGTCTTTTGCATTCTGGGCACATGTGTCCGGCCAAAAATTTGTATCGCTCACTTTGTTTGTAAGCTTGATCCATGATGTTTTTGCGGTCACCTTCTGTGATTCCATTGTAGAAAGGATAGTTTTCCTTTTTTCTCGATTTTAAATCTTGGGTAAATGCTTTTTGCAATTCTTTGCTCAAATGCTCTTCTACAGCCCATTCCCCATATTCCTGCATTTTGGCATCCAAGGTGGTGTAGATTTTTAACCCATCTTTGTAGATGTTGTAGGGCGTGCCATCTGCTTTGACATATTTCAAATTGCCATCTGCATCCTTCTCATCAAAAATTTCCTGAATTTTCAAGCGCAACACTTCTCTGAAGTAAGGCGCCATGCCCTCTGTGTGGCTGATTTTTTGAAAATCCAATCCCAATGGTAAAACACGTAAGCTATCATATTGCTGTTCTGATAGGTAATTGTTTTTAACCATCTGTTTTAAAACCACTTCACGGCGTTTGGTAACTTTCTCTTCTCGTTTTACAGGATTGAACAACGAAGAGTTTTTAAGCATACCGATAAGCATTGCTCCTTGTTCTACCGTCAATTTATCTGGCGTTGTGTTAAAATACACCAAGGCTGCAGATTTGATTCCTACGGCTTGGTTTAAGAAATCATATTGGTTGAGATAAAGGGTAATGATTTCTTCTTTGGTGTATAGGCGTTCCAATTTGCATGCGATAATCCATTCACGGATTTTTTGCCATGCACGTTTTACTTTTCCAACTTTTTCAAAATTCTTGGTGAACTGTTGTTTGGCCAATTGTTGAGTGATGGTGGATCCTCCACCGTCTTGTCCTAGGCTGAACATGGCTCTGAATAATCCCAAATAATCTACGCCGCTGTGCCGGTAGAATCTTTCATCTTCCGTGGCCACCAATGCATCTACGACATGTTTTGGAATTTCATTGAATTTTACATCTGCACGGTTTTCTTTGAAATAAGATCCAATCATTTTTCCGTCAGTGGAATAAATGGATGAGGCCAGGCTTACTTTTGGGTTGGCCAGGGTTTCTACATTGGGAAGACCGCTCAATAGGGTGATGAGCAGAATGAGAAGAACCAACAACACTGGACTGGCTCCAATCCAAATGAGTCGCTTATTGTATTTCTTGGTTTGCTCAGGGCTAATTTTTTCCATTCTTGCAAAGATAAAACCCTGTCATTGCGCTTATCGTCAGAGTTGACCTTGTTTTAACAATGGTTTGCTCATTTCTCACCCTGAATTTCAGAATCAAAAGCATGGAAGTATCCATGTATCTTTTTGGCCACTGGTGCGGAAACGCAGGTACTCAAGGATTCAATCGTTTGAGCCTTGATATTGTCGACACTGCCGAATTGAATCAAAAGTTTTTGAGCACTCTTGATTCCCAGTCCTGGAATTTGGGTCAATTCTGTTTGCAACGCTTCTTTGCTTCTTCTGTTGCGGTGTTTAGACAAGCCAAAACGATGTGCCTCATCCCGCAATTGTTGAATGAGTTTTAAAGATTCTGAGCGCTTGTCCAAATAAAGGGGATCTGAATCACCTGGGAAATAAATCTCCTCGAGTTTTTTGGCAATGCCAATCACGGCAACCTTTCCGACGAGATTGAGTGTGGCCAGGCTTTCCATGGCTGCGCTCAATTGTCCCTTGCCGCCATCAATAATAATCAATTGCGGCATCGGTTCATTTTCCTCCATTAACCGGTGATACCTTCGGAAAATGGCCTCGCGCATGGTGGCAAAATCATCTGGGCCTTGAACGGTTTTGACATTGAAAATCCGGTAATCTTTTTTGCTGGACTTGGCGTCTTTGAAAACCACGCAAGCACTGACAGGATTGGTACCTTGAATGTTGGAATTGTCAAAGCATTCAATGTGTCGGGGTAAATCTTTGAGGTGAAGATCTTTTTGTAAAGTGGACAATATCCGCTCTGTATGTCTGGCAGGGTCTGTCAGTTCTATTTGTTTGTGGGACTGCAACAAGCTCTGCTTGGCATTTCGCTCTGACAATTCCAACAATTTTTTCTTGTCTCCGCGCAACGGAACAGTGAGCTTTACCTTCTCCCAAGGCCATTCGATGTCAAAAGGGACCAGTACTTCAAAGGACTTGGATTTGAATTTTTCTCGGATATGCGTCACAGCAAAAGTCAGCACCTCTTCATCGGTTTCATCCATCTTCTTTTTCAATTCCATGTTGTATCCTATGGCAATGGTACCGTTCATGATTTGTAGGTAATTGACAAAAGAGCTGTTGTCATCTGATACCATGGTAAAGACATCAATGTGCGATATGGATGGATGAACAATGGTATTTTTGGTTTGAAAACTTTCCAGTGCATCAATTTTTTCTTTGACCTTTTGTGCAGCCTCAAACTCCAATGCAGTGGCTTTTTGCAACATGTCTTGTTTTAAATCGCGAAGCACATCGCCATAATAGCCTCGGATAATGCGTTTGATTTGAAAGATGTGTTGATCATATTCCAACTCTGATTGTCTCGCATCACATGGACCAAGGCAATTGCCAATGTGGTACTCCAAACAAACCCGGAATTTGCCTTTTTCAATATTCTCTGGTGACAACGGTAAATTGCATGTTCTGATAGGGTACAGCGTTTTGGCCAATTCCAACACTTGATGCATGGCTTTGACGCTGGTAAATGGACCCAGATAGGTTGAGCCGTCTTTCAGAATTTTACGGGTAGCAAATACCCTGGGGAATTTTTCATTTTTGATGACAATGCTTGGATAAGTTCTGTCATCTTTTAATGCAATATTGTACTTGGGTTTGAATTTTTTTATCAGGGAGTTTTCCAGCAACAAGGCGTCGGATTCCGTGGCAACGACAATGAACTTGATGTCAGCAATGCGTTTGACCAATTGAAAGGTCTTGGCATTTTCAAATTTTATTTTACTGAAATAGCTGCTTACACGGTTTTTCAGCACCTTGGCCTTTCCAATGTAAAGCAACAGCCCTTGCTCATCATAGTATTGGTAAACACCCGGCTTGTCCGGCAGTGTTTTGAGGATGTTCTCTATGTTGGCGTTGGTTTTCAAACGTGGCGAAGTTAATGCGAATGTGGTTTAACTTAGCGCCATGCAATTGATCACAGGTGCAACGGGATTGGTAGGCTCACACGTCTTAAAGTATCTTTTACAAAAAGGAGAGGAGGTGACTGCTTTGTTCCACAATAGACAGCCTGAAGAGACGGAAAAATGGCTTCGTAAAATGGGGGTCAGTTGGCCATCCAATCAGTTGCATTGGATGACAACAGAAACATTTTGGAATCAACACCAGTTGGATCACTACGATGTCATTTATCATTGCGCTGCGGTGGTTAGCTATCACGCTCAGGATCATGCCATCATGATGGAAGTAAATGTTCACCAGACAGCGGAATGGGTGGATTGGGCTTTGGAGTTCGGTGTTGCTTTCTGTCATGTTAGTTCAATTGCAGCTTTGGGAAAATCGGAAGAAAATGCCCCCATAGATGAGCAATGTTTTTGGCAGCCTTCCAAATCCCATACAGAGTATTCAAGGACAAAGTTTTTGGGTGAAATGGAGGTTTGGCGCGGCATAGAAGAGGGGCTTCAGGCGGTTATTGTCAATCCTGGGGTGATCATTGGAGACGTTGATTTGCAGCAGAGTTCGGGTCAATTGTTTGGCACCGTGGCGCGTGGTTACAACTATTATCCGCTTGGAGGTACCGGTTGGATAGGAGCCAATGATGTTGCCCAAATCATGGAGCGTTTGGTAAAGGATAATTGTTGGGGAGAGCGGTATATTTTAGTAGCAGAAAATCAAACCATGGAGTGGGCTTTTGCCACAATGGCAAAAGCATTGAGACTGCGGATTCCACAAAAACCACTCTCGCAATGGATGTTGACACTCCTTTATTGGATGGATGCCATCAGCGAAAAATTGTCGGGTAAGAAGGCCATGGTAACCGCTGAAACCATCCGAAACACCTCACAAATCAAGCGATTTAGTAATCAAAAAATAGTGAAACAACTGCAATGGAAGTTTGAGTCGGTGGAAGATGTTATCGAACGAACCGCGCGCAATCTATTTCCGCAGTTACCTTTGTCAATCGAAAAAAATTAGCATGGAAGCCATCAAGAAGAAAGACGCTCTGGATTATCACGAGCAGGGAAGAAAGGGGAAGTTGGAAATTATACCCACTAAACCGCACAGTTCACAACGAGATTTGGCCTTGGCTTATTCGCCGGGTGTAGCTGAACCAGTTTTGGCCATTGCGGAAAATCCAGATGATGTTTACCGTTATACGGCCAAAGGAAATTTGGTTGCGGTTATTTCCAATGGAACCGCCATTTTGGGATTGGGAAATTTAGGTCCTGAAGCCTCCAAACCCGTGATGGAAGGAAAGTGTATGTTGTTCAAGATTTTTGCTGATATCGATAGTATTGACATTGAGGTGAAGGCCACTGATGTTGATGAGTTCGTGAACACAGTGAAGAATATTTCGCCCACATTTGGAGGCATCAATTTGGAAGATTTAAAAGCGCCTGAAGCATTTGAAATTGAGGAGCGTTTGAAAGCTGAATTGGATATTCCAATCATGCATGACGACCAGCACGGAACAGCCATTATCAGCAGTGCGGCTTTAATCAATGCTTTGGAATTGGCGGAGAAGAAAATAGGTGCGGTGAAAATTGTTGTGAGTGGTGCAGGGGCAGCGGCGTTGAGTTGTGTCGATATGATGATTCAGTTGGGTGCTAATCCAAAGAATGTATTTATGTACGATTCCAAAGGATTAATTACCGCGGATCGTGAGGATTTGGATCATCGAAAAAGAAGATTTGCTACAGAAGACAACTTGGGAACATTGGCGGAAGCCATGGTAGGGGCGGATGTATTTTTGGGATTGTCGCAAGGAAACATTGTTTCTCAAGAAATGGTAGTTGCCATGAATGACAACCCTGTTGTGTTTGCATTGGCCAACCCCAATCCTGAAATATCGTATGATGAAGCATTGGCTGCAAGGCCAGATGTTATCATGGCTACAGGAAGAAGTGACCATCCCAACCAAGTGAACAATGTATTGGGATTCCCGTTCATTTTCCGTGGTGCTTTGGACGTGCGTGCACGTTGCATCAACAATGAAATGAAGTTGGCCGCTGTGCATGCGTTGGCTGCGTTGGCCAAGGGGTCAGTTCCTGAAGAAGTTGTACAAGCATACAACTTGCAATCATTGAGTTTTGGTAGAGATTACATTATCCCCAAGCCATTGGATCCGCGTTTGATCTACGTTGTATCTACAGCAGTTGCCAAGGCAGCAGTTGAAAGTGGAGTGGCCAAGCTCCCAATGAAAGATGAGGAAGCTTATAAGGCAGAGTTGTTGAATCGCATTGGTCGTGACAACGCCCTGTCCAGAGGAATTGCTGAACGTGCCAGAAAATCTCCGAAGCGTGTGGTTTTTGCTGAAGGTGAGAATATTAAAATTCTAAAAGCTGCTGAGGCTGCCAAAGATGAAGGCTGCGCCATTCCCATTTTATTGGGTGATGAGAAGCGCATTCGTGAGTTGATGGAGGAATGGGACATTGATTTGCGCGATGCTCAAATCTTTGATCCACGTGTAGAAGCCAATGATGCCAACAGAGAGCGATTTGGACAGATTTATTTTGAAAGAAAACAACGCCGTGGAGTCACCTTCACCGATGCCGTAAGGTCAATGCGTGAAAGGAATTATTTTGGAGCGATGATGGTGGAAACAGGTATGGCTGATGCCATGATCAGTGGAATGACCAGAAATTATTCCAAGGTTATTCGTCCAGGATTGCAGGTCATAGGACCAGCAGAGGGGGTAAAGAAAGTGTGCGGAATGTACATTGTACAAACTCAGAAAGGACCATTGTTCATTGCAGATACCACGGTGAATGAGGATCCATCTGCTGAGGATATCGTAGAAATTACTTTAAGGGTGGCAGAGGCCATCAGTAAGATGAAAATTACACCGCGCATTGCACTGTTGAGTTATTCTAATTTTGGTTCGGCCAAAGGAAAGGATCCATTGAAAATGGCCAAGGCAGCGGCCATTCTTCAGCGTGAACATCCCAATCTTTTGGTGGATGGTGAGTTGCAGGCCAATTTTGCGTTGAATCAAGAAATGATGGAGGAGAATTTCCCTTTCTCCAAATTGGTGGGACACCAGGTAAATACATTGATTTTCCCTAACCTTTCCGCTGGAAACATTGCTTATAAATTATTGCAAGAAACGGCAGGTTATGAGGTCATTGGACCAGTACTACTGGGCATGAATCACAGTTATCATATCCTTCAAATGGGTTGCTCTGTAAGGGAAATCATCAACATGATTAGAATAGCAGTGGTGGATGCACAATTCAAGGGGACAGGACGCGCCTAAACTTGCGGGTTTTTTTGTATTTTCGAGCCTTTCTAAAAAATGAGAGGCTATGGTAACGAGTATCAGGGGTAAACTATTGGAAAAAAGCCCGGTTCACGCAGTTGTGGATGTGAACGGAATGGGGTATTTAATCCAAATACCACTAAGCACCTACAGCCAGTTGCCTGACGGCGGGGAAGTAACCTTGTTCACCCACATGCACATCAATGGAAATGATTTTTCCTTGGTGATGTATGGATTCAGCAATCCAGAAGACCGTGAGGTATTTAAAAAATTGATTTCCGTAAGTGGCGTGGGCCCTAATACTGCACGTGTGGTATTGTCTAGCCTGACTGCAGATGAATTGAGAACAATCATTGTCCAAAAAGATGTGGCCAGCTTAAAGCGCATCAAGGGAATTGGAGAGAAAACAGCAGAGCGCATGATTGTGGATTTGCACGATAAAATGGGCAAGTTGGAGAATATGAGCACCACTGAAAAATCTGGAATTGCATACAATATTCAAAAGCATGATGCGTTATTAGCCCTTTCCTCCTTGGGATTGGACAAAACCAAAGCTGAAAAAACCTTGGATAAGGTGATGAAAGAATGGCCCAATGCAGGATTGGAAGAATGGATCAAATGGGTATTGAAGCAGATTTAAGTGAAGTGTAGTTTTGGGCATATAGTTCATTGGTTGTTTATTGCTGTCATTACAGTAGTCTCATCATGGGTAGCCTTGTCTGTGACCACTATTGAGAGTTCAGTTTACTACCGAAGAAGAGAGAGTATTGTCGCCAAAGCGGACACAACCATTACGCCTCCCGTATGGCCCAATGAAGACCCTATCAATCCATCGCCTAATCCTTCTGGCATAGCGGTGCCACTTCCCAAAAACATCAAGTACCATGTGGAGTACAACCCAGTTACGGGGATGTATGAGGTGTCGCAGAAAGTTGGAGATAGAATTGATTTCAGAAATTCCACACAAATGACCCGCGAGGAGTTCATGGATTTTCAACTCAAAGACAATGTCACTGCTTATTGGAAAGAGTTGGTAGAAGAGGATGATCAGGCCAAGAGAGAGTTTGCGCCTGTTTTTAAAATCAACTCAGATGCATTTGAAAATATTTTCGGATCCAATGAAATTGAGATTCGTCCGCAGGGTAGCGCTGAATTGACTTTTGGAATGAACATGTCTAAGGTGGACAATCCAAGGATTCCGGAACGCCAACGCAAAGTAACGACCTTCAATTTTGATCAAAAAATTCAGCTCAATGTAACGGGTAATATTGGTACGCGTATGAAGCTCAATGTCAATTACAACACTGAGAGCCAGTTTGATTTTGAGAACCAAATGAAGTTGGGATACACGGGTGATGAGGATCAAATTGTAAAGAAAATTGAATTGGGTACCGTACAAATGCCTCTTTCAGGATCTTTGATACAAGGGAGCTCTAGCTTGTTTGGAGCCAAGATTGAAACCCAATGGGGCAAGTTAAAAAACACCACCGTTCTTTCTCAACAAAAAGGTGAGCGCAAAGAGATAACTGTCCAAGGCGGTGCGCAGACCCAGCAATTTGACATTCCGGCTGATAACTATGAAGCCAACCGCCATTACTTCTTGTCTGGTTTTTTTAGAAACAGTTATGATCGCGCCATGGAGACCCTGCCAGTGGTTAACAGTGGCGCTAATATCACGCGTATAGAGGTTTGGGTGGTTAACCAACAAGCCAATACACAGGATGTAAGAAATGTATTAACCTTCTCTGATTTGGGAGAAAGTCAAAATTACATGTCAACCGACTATGCTTTCCAGGGTTTGATGAATCCCAACCAAATTCCCAATCCGGACAATGACAACAACGCGTTGTATGATGTCATGATGGGTGCTCCAGAAATTTTGGGATTCACCAATGCCAATCCAGCCATTCAAGCGCTGGGATTGGGTTTGAAACAAGGCGTGCATTATGAGCGTGTGGGTAATGCGCGCAAGCTCACCAGTTCTGAATTTACTTACAATGCCCGATTGGGCTTTATCTCTTTGAAGCAGGCGCTCAACAATGCTGAGGTTTTGGGCGTTGCTTTTGAATACACGTTGAACGGACAGACCTATCAAGTAGGAACATTCTCTCAAGATGGAGTTGCTGCGCCCAACGCATTGGTGCTTAAGATGCTGAAGTCGTCGATTACCATGGTCAAGCTGAGCAACGGCGATCCCGCTCCATTGTGGGACAACATGATGAAGAACGTTTACAACTTGGGCGCTTTTGGGGTGTCTCCTGAGAATTTTCGTTTGGACGTTTGGTACAACAATCCATCAACAGGGGTTAACATGAACAGCATTCAACGCGATCCCCTGTCAGGTAAATTGCTGCTGCAAGTGTTGGACCTAGACCGCATTGACAACCAACAAATGCCTTACCCTGATGCCTTCTTTGATTTTGTTCCCAATGCGGCAACACAAGGAGGTTTGATTGATGCGCAAACAGGTAGGATTTTCTTTCCTCACGTAGAGCCTTTTGGACAACACTTGTCCAATGAAATCATCGCAGGCCTGGGAAACACCTCAGCTGCGCAGCAAATGATAAGCCAAGTGGTTTTTCAGCCGTTGTATGATAGTACAAAAACTTCAGCGCAAATCAATTTCCCTCAGTTGAATCGATTTAGAATTAAAGGACAATACCAAAGTGCATCAGGATCTGACATTTCATTGAATGCGATGAACATTCCTCAAGGGTCTGTGAGTGTCACTTCTGGTAGCATCAAGTTGGTTGAAGGTCAAGACTACACGGTGGATTACAATTTGGGTCGTGTCAAGATCATCAATGAAGGGGTGATGAACAGTGGTAATCCTATCAAGGTTTCTGTGGAGAGCAACTCGCTTTTCAACATGCAATTCAAGACCATGATTGGTAGTCGTTTTGACTATAAGTTCAGTGATAAATTGACAGTAGGATCGACAGTGATGAATTTGCGCGAGCGGCCGCTAACGCAGAAGGTAAACATTGGAGACGAGCCCGTGAACAACTGGGTATTGGGTGCAGATTTTAATTATCAGGAAGAGGTTCCATTCATCACAGAGATGATAGACCGATTGCCTTTTATCAAAACCAAAGCCAAGTCAACCATCACCTTTAGTGGAGAGGCTGCCAAGCTTTTCCCAGGACATAGCAAAGCCATTTCAAAAATAGGAAATTCCTACATCGATGATTTTGAAGGAAGTCAAAGTATTATTGATTTGCGGAGCATTAATCAATGGTTCTTGGCCAGCACTCCCAAGCTTCAGCAAGGATTATTTCCTGAGGGAAATATTGAGGATAGTTTGATTTACAACTACAACCGTGCACGATTGAGTTGGTATGTTATTGACCCCTTGTTTTATCGTTCCAACGCCTTGACACCGCCCAATGTTGATGAGGAAATGCAAAGCGATCATCGCATGCGAGAGATATTGGAGTCAGAGGTTTTTCCCAATAGACAATTGCCTCCAGGAACTCCTCCCAATATCGCTTCTTTGGATTTGACTTATTATCCCAGTGAGAGAGGTCAGTATAATTTTGATGTACCGGATGGTGTTCCAGGTTATTCAGCAGGATTGGATGAGAATGGTTTTTTGAATGACCCAGAGTCGCGTTGGGGTGGGATACAACGCGCATTGACTACAACTGACTTTGAAATGAGCAATGTTCAGTTCATTCAGTTTTGGTTGATGGATCCTTTTCATGCGGACTCGCCCAATGACAATGGTGGTGACTTATACTTCAACTTGGGTAATGTTTCTGAAGATGTGTTGAACGATTCTCAATTGTCTTTTGAGAATGGTTATCCAACAGACAATAATCCATTGCCGACCCTTCAAGGAACATGGGGCAATTACCCTAATCCTTCTACGTTTAACGTGGTCAATGCTTTTGACAATACCACAGGATCCTATGCACAGCAAGATATTGGAATGGATGGGTTGACCTCAGCAGGAGAGCAAACATTTTTCTCGCAGTGGTTGTCATCCGTGCAAGGTCATGTGACGGCAGATGCTTACGGCAAAATTGCACAAGATCCAGCAGCGGATGATTTCCGTTATTTCAGGGGCACTCAGAGTGATCAAGAAAATTTGAACACCATTGAGCGTTATAAACAATTCAATGGTTATGAGGGCAACTCCAATACATCTAGTCCAGAAGGTTATCCCATAGCAGCAACCACAGTTCCCAATACGGAGGACATCAATCAGGACATTACATTGAATCAAATAGAAAGTTACTTTCAGTACAAAGTGAGCTTGCGTCCCGGTGATTTGGGAGAGAACAATATTGGAGACAATTACATCACTGATAGTTTTGTGACCACCAAGACCACTGCAGACGGAGAGGAAAGAGAGATCAGGTGGTACCAATTCAAAGTGCCCATCAAGGAATTTGAAAAGCGAATCGGCAACATCCCCGATTTCCGTTCAATCCGTTATATCCGCATGTTCTTGAAAGGATGGGAACAGCCAGTGACTTTGCGCTTTGCGCGATTGGAGTTGGTTCGTGGAGAGTGGCGAAAATTTGACAGTAGTCTTTTAGGACCACAAGAATTGGAGCCCAATGATGACGAACCTACGGAGTTTGATATCGCAGCGGTCAACATTGAAGAGAATGGAAACCGTGAGCCAGTGCCCTATACAGTTCCTCCAGGAATTATTCGTGAGCAGGATGTGGCCTCGGCCAACTTGCGCAGCATGAATGAGCAGTCCTTGTCCATGTCTGTTTGCAATTTGAATGATGGTGATGCCAAAGCAGCCTACCGCAATGTAACTTTTGACATGCGTCAGTACAAGCGCTTGCGCATGTTTGCCCACATGGAAGCCAAGGGTGTGGAAAGTGCATTGAAGAACAAAGACCTTACAGTGTTTGTTCGTTTGGGCTCGGACTTTGATCAAAACTATTATGAGTATGAAATGCCAATGTCGGTGACGCCGTGGTTCACGGATGATGACAACGACATTTGGCCAGAGGAAAATAATTTTGACATTGTCATCAAAGATTTGCAAGACCTAAAAGCCAATCGTCCTGCGGGTTTCAGCGCATTGCAAGAGTTTTCTAAGATGCTGTCAGAGAACATTCGCATTTCGGTAAAAGGTAATCCAAACGTTTCCAATGTGACGGTATTGATGATTGGTGTGCGCAATCCGGATGACAAGAAAAATAGTTTTGTCAGCAATGATGACGGCTTGGCCAAGTGCGCGACGATTTGGGTGAATGAATTGCGATTGTCAGAGTTTGACAATACTTCGGGTTGGGCAGCAGTGGGTCGGATGACGGCGCAGTTAGCGGATTTGGCAACGGTCAATGTTGCGGGAAACATCAGTACTCCGGGGTGGGGATCCGTAGAACAAAAAGTACAGCAGCGACAACAAGAAACCAAGACGGGTGTTGATGCCAGCACCACCATTCAAATGGGAAAATTGATGCCAGAAAATTGGGGTGTTCAATTGCCTTTGTTCATGGGCTATTCAGAGAATGTGTCTACCCCGAGATATAGTCCTTTACAGCCCGATTTGGAACTGAACGATTTGCCCAATCTTTCAAAACCGTTGAAACAAAAGTCGCAAACCATGACGCGGCGCAGGAGTATCAATGTCACCAACGTAAAGATTGCACCCAAGAAAGGAGAGAAAGAGGCATCGGGAGGAGGAACTCCACCACCGGCCCCTGGAGCGCCTGCAGCTGCTGCTGGTGGCGGGGACAAACCTAAGTTTTATGCCATTGATAATTTCAGCGTGAGTTACGCTTACAACGAAATTTATTTTCGAGACATCAATATTGATTGGCGATTGAATAAGCAGTACACCGGAGCCTTTGATTATGCTTTCACCAACAAGCCCAAGGAGATCAAGCCATTTGCAAAGTTGCCATTGGTGAAAACGTCACCTTACTTAAAATGGATCAAAGAATTTAATTTTTATCCCGGTATTAAATCCGTTGGATTCCATACAGACATGAATCGCTCTTATGAAACGAGCAGAATCAGAAACAACACTTTGGAATTGTCTGGGGTGTACAGTGACATGCTGATTCAGACACAAGCGCAAAAGAACTGGAGTTGGAATAGGAATTACAACGTGAAGTATGATTTGACCAAGAGCATCAAGATGGATTTGACAGCGTCTACAACAGCGTTGATACGTGAGCCACGCGGTGTAATAAACAGAGAAGATAAAGATTGGTATGAGGCTTATAAGGATACCGTTCGTCAGAACATCTTGAGCATGGGTGAACCTACCATTTACAATCACCAATTTAATGCTTCCTATAAATTGCCATTTGACAAGTTTCCTCTGATAGATTTTGTGAATTCAGATGTGAAGTATGGCTCAAGCTTTAGATGGGATCGTGCACCGTTTACACAAGATACGCTTGGAAACAAAATACAAAACTCTAGGCAGTTGAACTTTAATGCAACAGCCAATTTTGAAACCTTATACAACAAAGTTCCCAAACTGAAGGAAATCAATCAAGGGAAGAAAAAGGACGACAAGAAGAAGTCCGGTGATAAAGACAATCCAGACAATAAAGACGGATTTGGAAAGGAGGTAGATAAGAAGGAAAAGAAAGAGAAAATTGTATGGACGGACGTGGCTTTGCGTTTCTTGATGATGGTGAGAAATGCCAACATGAGTTACACCAGAAATGAGGGGATGATGTTGCCTGGATACAATCAGCGAGCCGGTTTACTGGGATTGAATAATCAGTTTACCGCCCCAGGTATTGGATTTGTTTTGGGACAACAAAATACGGATTGGCGAGGAGATTTGACAGATCGCAATTTTGCGCTGGATATGGCCAATGGCGGTTATGTTGTGGGATCTCCATATCAGAACAATCAATACACGGAAACATCCAGTACTACGTGGAATGCCAAGGCATCCATTGAGCCTATCAAGTATTTGAAAATTGAGTTGACAGCCAATAGACAAGATGGAAGAAACTTGACCAGCTTCTTCCGTTATTCAGCGGATTCCATGGAGTACCAATTCCAATCACCAATGGAGACCGGAAACTTCAGTGCATCTATCAATACTTGGGCGACAGCATTTGCGCGTGATGACAAGGACAATGGAAACATGTCTGACCCATTCTTGAATTTAATTGCATACAGACAAGAGATTTCAGGTAGATTGAATACCGTGAATTACCAATTGAATGATGTGGACAGCTCGGGCTATTACCAAGGCTTTGGCGGAACATCTCAGGATGTCATTATTCCAGCGTTCATTGCGGCCTACTCAGGAAAGAGCACAAGTGAAGTATCGTTGAATCCATTCAAGACCATGGCGCAACCCAACTGGAAAATCAGTTATGATGGATTGACCAAATTGGAGAGCGTGAAGAAATACTTCAAGCAATTCACCATCAACCACCAGTACAAGTCGACGATGAATGCGAGCTATGTGACCAACTTGAATTTTGAGCAGGATATGTTGGGCAGACCAACAGCATTAGATGCCAACGCTCAACCCAATTGGATATCACAGAAGCAGATCAATACTGTGACCATTACTGAGTCTATGTCGCCGTTGTTGGGATTTGACATGACTGTAAAGACCAAGAAGAGCAATGACCCTCAGATTAAAGTAGAGATGAAGCGCGACAGAACCATTGCTTTGGGCTTGGCCAATAATCAGGTCACAGAAAATAGAAGCAATAGTTTTGTGATTGGAACGGGTTATAAGTTTACAGACATTCCTAATCCAATTGCCAAGATCAAGGGAAAGAAGTTTCCTATGAAGTTGTTGAAGAGTACAACGTTGACATTGCGTGCGGATTTAACCATGCGGGATAATGTGACCATGATCCGCAAGATTGTAGAGCAGCAAAATCAGATCACTGCGGGACAGACGTTGTGGAGTTTAAAGACCAGCGCAGACATGGCAGTGAGTGATAAGTTGACCTTGCGTTTCTTCTATGATCACCAATTCAACAAACCCAAGATTTCCAACTCGTTCAACAATACCAACATTAATTCCGGTATTGCGATAAGGTTTACGTTGAATGGGTAGACTAACTCTTCCCCCACCAAAACAAACCATTGGCGCTGAGGAAAGTGGTTAAAAAGACAACGGCCAAGCTGACGTTGGGCGTATTGGGTGGCATCAAGAAGGTTATGCCGATGATGAGCAAAGTGAAACTGTAAAGTATGGCACAAACCTGACGGTGCGTGAAGCCCATCGATAACAGTTTGTGGTGAATGTGATTCTTGTCCGCCTTAAAAGGAGAATTGCCCTTTGAAATTCTCACTGTAAAGGCCCGGAGTGTGTCCATCAATGGATAACAAAGAATGGCCATCGACAAAACAGGCTTGGATACATTGGCCAATATTCCATACATTCTGTTGGGCGGAAACTCAATCAATTTCATCGCCAAGACATACAACACCATACCCAATATCAATGATCCAGAATCGCCCATGAATATTTTGGCTGGCTGGAAATTGAAGAACAAAAACCCTATCAATGAACCCGCTAAACTGAATGCCAAAAGAGATAACGGTAAATCACCTGTACTGTAAAACCAAATGCCAAATGTAGCAGCAGCAATAAAACCTATTCCACCAGCTAAACCATCTACGCCATCAATCAGATTAATGGAGTTGACAATCACGACATAGGTAAATAAACTCACAATTAAACTCACCCAATAAGGCAATTCTCCAACAGAGAACAATCCCCAAAAGCTGGTGATTCGGATGTTTGCCATGTATACCAAAATGATACCAACCAAAAAATGCACATATAATTTCTTGTTGGGTGCTACACCAATGATGTCATCTTTTAATCCCAAAAAGAAAAGCACAAACATCGAAGCCACCAAGTATTTGAACTCATTGAGCGCAGACAATGGATCATAATTATTTCCCATCATCCATTGATCCTTGGATGGAAACATCAAACAATAAGCAAAGAGGGTTCCTGCAAAAATCATGATACCGCCAATAGTAGGGATGCTGCGGTTGTGCAGTTTCCTTTGGTCACCTGGTTCATCCACCAGATGCTTCAGCTTGGCTACTTTGATGAGTGATGGCATCGCTATCATCACCAAGAGCAAGGCTGTTAAGAAAGCCAATGCTAAATCAACGATCAAGGTTTTCGGTTTTGGTTAGGTGAATATACACCGATTTTTTTAAAAATCGAAAGCCCTGTAGCAAATGTCACTGGTAATTTTAAAGGTGATGATTTGTCCGGTGATGTTGGTTTTATAACTGTTGTCTAAAGTTGATTTTAATTCATCCACTTGGGTAACCCCCAACCACACGCAAAGATGGGTATGTGGTTGAATCAAGTAACCCATTTCGCCTTGAAAGTATTGGAAGTCTCTTTTGCCAATTTTCTGGCCATAATCCAATGCGTATGGATTGGCGGCACTTCCGATAACTTGTTGTATCCAATGATAACAACCCTGCGCCAAAAAGCGCTTCCAGCGGTAATGTCCTCTGATTAACCATTCCGTTAATGCTGATCCTGACGCGTGGCCTAAGGGTTGATTTTGCTGCGTGAGCGACATGAGGTTTACATTTTGCGAATAGAAATAGGCACCCACTTGGTTGTACTCTACACGCAAATCCAAATTCTTCATTCCAATATCGGTGAACAATGCACCAAATTGCAATGCGTCTTTTCCCAAACCTTTGAATACCCATCCATACTGTCCGTAAATCGTTGTGTTGCGATTGGCGTTCCATTTGAGATTGCCACCGTACAAGACCGTAGCATTGCTATCTTTTTGTGCCATCCAGCCTCTGGCAAAGATGATGGGAACATAGGTATGCACTTCAGGAGCTACAACCCCTTGAGGAGTCCATCGCGCAGATACGACGGTTTCCATCAACGCAATTTCTAATTTTTCGGTTGGTAAATAAGACAAATAATTCCAGGTGATCAATTTCCGTTTGAACAAACTTTCACCGGTGCTTCCCAATGGGATTCTCGATTGTTCCTGCCCAATACCAACAGTGCTCTTGTATTGAAAATGTTGGTTTTGTAGTCCTAATTGAACCATGGGCATATTCATTGAGGCATCTGATAGTATCAGGGAGCGATAGCCATTTCCAAAAAATTGTTTGCCATACATCAACCCCAAATTCCACCATGATTGAGAACCGATGAACAATGAACTGGTAGAGATTCCATAGTCATATCCGTACTTCTTGAATTCTTTGTGACGACCCATTCCCGGAATGACCCCTGTTGAGTCAGCCCAAATGCTTTGGTAGTAGGGTAGGACACTTTGGTTTTCTAAAAAGATGGTTTGAAATTCCACTCCATTGCCAATTCTTCCCTGCACGATAGCTCCGCGACCATTGTTGTACATCTGTCCACGAGTATTGTTGAAGGTTTCATTTTTTAAATCATGGTACACCTCCAATTGGAGCAGTGGATCAATGGTAATGGTGTATTCTGGTTTTTTGAACTCAATGAGATGGTCTCTAAATATAAGGCGAGATAACATGGAGTAATACTTTACTGAATCTTTGACCTCACCGGTTATGTTTCTGAAATTGACGGTTGATTTCAGTTGGGGTTTGTAGGTGGTAAATGCGGGTTTGCCCTTATAATGTTCGACCCGCTCCAATTCTCTGTTCCAATAATCGCCTATAGGTATCGGTTGTGCCCAACTTGAAATTGTATGAAATGACAATAGAATCGTTGTGACAATAGTTGAAAGTAGTAATTGTTTAGATCGCTTTTTCATGGAGTATCAAGAAAGTTGTTGTTGCTGATATTCACTGTAGACAGCGGCTATTCCTTGCGCTAGATTTATTTTGGGCGACCAACCCAAACCTTTGATCTTGGAAACATCCATCAATTTTCTCGGTGTACCATCGGGTTTTTCTGTATTCCAGATTAATTCGCCTTGGAATCCAACAATGGATTGAATCATTTCCGCAAGTGATTTGATGCTCAAGTCTTCACCGCAGCCTACATTGACAAATTGTTTGTCATTGTAGTGTTGCATTAAAAAATAACAAGCTTCAGCCATGTCATCCACATGCAAGAACTCGCGCAATGGGCTTCCAGTTCCCCATACTTCAACTGATGGGGATTGATTGATTTTGGCTTCATGGAATTTTCTGATCAAAGCGGGAAGTACGTGAGAATTCTGTAAATCATAGTTGTCATTGGGTCCATACAAGTTGGTGGGCATGGCAGAAATGAAATTGCTTCCGTATTGATCACGATAGGCTTCACACATTTTTATTCCAGCAATCTTGGCTATGGCGTAGGGTTCATTGGTGTATTCCAATGTGCCTGTTAACAGACTGTCCTCCTGCAATGGTTGCGGCGCCAGTTTGGGATAAATACATGACGAGCCAAGGAAAAGCAATTTTTCAACGCCATACATATGCGCTGCGTGTATCACATTGCTTTCAATCATTAAGTTGCGGTACAAGAAGTCTGCACGGTATGTGTTATTGGCGTGGATACCGCCAACCTTGGCTGCAGCAAGAAATACAAATTGAGGTTTCTCCTTTTCAAAGAAATCATTGACCGCTTTTTGGTCGGTCAAATCCAATTCCGTGGAAGTTCTGGTAATGATTTGCGAATACCCTTCTTGTTGTAATTTACGACAAATAGCAGATCCTACCATCCCGCGGTGTCCTGCCACAAATATTTTATCACTGTGTTTCATCTAAATCTTTTTTATGTCCAATGCTGATCTTAATCCGTTGCCCACATAGCTCAATGCCAATACAGTAAGCATGATACAAATACCAGGTGCCAATGCCAAGTGAGCGTGCTGTGTTGGAATCATGGCGTAATTTTCTCTGATCATATTTCCCCAACTGGGTGCTGGTATTTGCACACCCAATCCCAAAAAACTCATGCCACTTTCGATGAGTATGGCGCTAGAGAAATTGGCTGCTGAAATGACAATGAGTATGGGCCATAATTGAGGCAACATTTCGCGAAACATAATGCGCCAATCACTCATTCCCATTGATCTCGCTGCTTCAATGTATTCCTTTTCGCGGATGCTTAAAATTTGACCTCGAACAATGCGCGCCACTTCCACCCACATCGTTAGTCCAATTGCGATGAATACCTTCCAAAATCCTGCACCAAAGGCAAGGATAAAGGCCATCACCACCAATAAGTTGGGAATGGACCAAATGACATTGATGATCCAGGAGAGTGTTGCATCTACCCACCCTCTGTAATAGCCGGCCAATAAACCAATAGCGATGCCAACAATAAGCGATATGGCCACGGAAATGAATCCCACAGTTAAGCTGATATAGGTACCGGCCATTAATCGCGATAGGATATCTCGACCCAACCGATCTGTCCCCAAGAGGAAAGTTTTTTCTTGTGTTTGTCCTTCTGTATTGCGCTCTCCATCTTTATTCCAATCAAAGTGAACCTTGCTCATAGGCGGAAGTTTGGCCCATTGTATTTGTTGGTCATTGGCATTTTCCGTTTTGTCGGGACGAATGAATGCCCCCAGTAAGCTAACCAAAAACAATAGTGCAATAAAAGACAATCCGGTAATGGCCCATTTGTCTTGAGAGAATTTCCCCCAAAAAGCTTTTAATGCCTGATTGCCCTGCCTTTCCATTTCTGTTTTAAAAATAACACGGATAAGCCAACAGCAAACACCCAAAACGGATAGATTATTAAAAACAAAAGGGTGATAAAACGCGGACCTTTTTTAAGCATTCGAAAAACGCTTAACTCAGCACAAATTTTGATTAAAACCAACAGGAGCAGAGGCATTGAGCTTATTTGAAAGGGCTGAACAATCAATAGCATGTAGGCATATAGGGTAATGGTATTGCTGATAGCTGTAATGTATGCCAGTAGTTTCATATCTGCCATTTCCAGTGCTTTCGATTTTCCTGCCCATCTCACACGCTGTGATAAAAGTGCTTTCCAAGTAGACAATGGGGCAATTGAAATGGTCTCTGGTGCTATGCTGGCCCAGCCGATATTCCATCCTTTTTTTCTGAAAGCGGCCAAGAGAAATTGATCATCACCGCTGCTGATGTGTTCATGGTTGGAATAACCATTTACCTGGGAGTAATACTTTTTTTGAAACGCCAAGTGAGCGCCATTGCTCAGCTGAGCATGTTGTCTTGAAATACTACCTTGTGTTAGAATCTGAAAAAAGGAAAATTCGAGGTGTTGAAAAATGGCGACCCACTTTTTTCCTGTTAACATGGTTATTGGAAAAACAATCAAAGCACTTTCAGGGTTGAATTGATGTTGAATATTTTTCCACCAGGCATCAGAAAGTTGTATATCAGCATCGATGGTCAGTATCCAGTGGCTTTCGGGTATTTTTTCAATCCCGGTAGCCAAAGCAGCTTTTTTTCCTTGCCCTTTGTTTTTGAGGAAAATGTGATGGCTTGGGATGTTGTCGGAGAGCCATTTTTGTCCTTGATCATCACTGTGATCATCGATCCAATAGACATTGATTTCGGCAGGCAATTGATGCAATTGGTCAAGCAATGAGGGCAAATGTTGGGCCTCGTTTCTAAAAGGAATGACAATACTGAGAAGGGGAGTAGGATAGGAGGGATGTATTGAATTTTTTTTTCTTTTGCCCCTGTACCATAGCAATTGCAGGGCATAGGCGCATTGTAGCACCATAGCGATGGAAATTGTCATTACTTTTAGCACCATAACTACATCATCAATTGCAAAAGGAGCGCATCATATTGGGTATTGATCCTGGAACTTCCATTCTGGGTTACGGAATCATTGAGGTCAAAGGTAAACAAATGCAACTCTTGGCTTTGGGCGTTGTGCGTTTGGATAAGATTGATGACCATGCATTGAAGTTAAAGAAAATATTTGAGCGTTGTATAGAACTCATAGATGGTTTTCACCCCGATGAGTTGGCCATTGAAGCACCCTTTTTTGGAAAGAATGTCCAATCCATGTTGAAGTTGGGTAGGGCTCAAGGAGTGGCCATAGCAGCGGCTTTGAGCAGACAATTGAGCGTTACAGAGTATGCACCGCGAAAAATCAAGCAGAGCATCACGGGAAATGGAAATGCCAGCAAAGAGCAGGTAGCTGCTATGATTCAGCGACTTTTAAAAATCGAAGATTCACAAATGCCTGAAAAGATGGATGCCACAGATGGTTTGGCTGCTGCTGTTTGTCATTTTTACCAAACGTCTAATCCTTTATTGGGAACCAAATCCAATTCATGGAAATCCTTTTTGTCCAACAACCCGGATCGAATCATTGGTAAAAAGTGATTATTCTAGAATGATTTTTTCGGTGTGTGTATATTGATTGGAAACTACTTGAATGAAATAGATACCTGGGACTAGATCGCTCAAATCAACATTTCCTGATTCTATACCACCTGCAATCATTTGTTGTTCTTTTTTACAAATCCTACCATTCATGTCCAAAATGGAAAATTCTGCTTTTCTGTATTGCGGCCCAAGGCATGTCCACTGAATTTTGTTTTGAGTTGGATTGGGATAGAATTGCCACAAACGCGGTGTTTCAGAGTAGTTTGAGACATTGGTATTGGGGTCAACGATGATGTTTTCATCCCCGGGCATCCAATAGGAGTACAGATAAAATATAACCATCATTTCATCTGTGGTTTCTTCTCCTGCGGTGACCAATTGCGGAGGGTTTACCGGTTGGTTGGGGTTGTTAATAGTGTTGTCATATGTGGCAACGGCTTTGAGTTGAGACTGGGCGGGCAGCCTAACGAGTTGAGTGAAATCATAACCGAATTGCCAATTGAAATCCCATTGCGGAATGTCAATCAGCGTAATACTGTCTGTTCCGTTGACGCAAAAACTTCTGATGCTCTTGCCTATCAAATGCATATGAGGGAAGATACCTATCAGCGATATGTTGATGGGTACATTGTATGTGGCGTGAAATGTCCTTACTGTATTGGCTGGTATGATCAATGCCGGTTCATCCAGTGTTGATGGATCGTGGGTGATGATGGGATTGTACCACGCTTCTCGGGGATTGCTACTTGACGAGTGTTTGATGTTGAGTATGGTCTCATCTTGCTGTCCTACAGTTCCAGCAGGGTAGTGCATTTCAATCAAATAATAGCCATTGGCTTCTGCGCGTATTCCAAAACCTTGTGGTAAATTTTGCGGTCCTTTACCTGGGACCCATGCACCAATGAAATGTGCTGCTGCGGGTAAGCCTCCACCGGTTCCGTTGGTCAAAAATCCTGGCTCAGTGTCAGCAGCATCCAATGAAAGACATTCATTGGTGGGGTCGTAATAAATGACAACGTGGTGAACAATCTCACTGTTTCCTGGAATAATCTCAATTCCATCGATGAACTGATCTACTGAATAGTTGGATGGTATGACAAACGTGCGGTAGTAATCATGTGTTACAGCTTGACTGGTATTGAGGGGAGTATTGCCAGTGAAGTCAACTTGTGCCAATTGCGTTTGATTGTTATAAGTTGGTGGAGTAGGAGCCAAGGAAAGATCTCCGCTTGGTGTGCCGTTCATCACCCAATTTTCTATGGTGCTTTTTTCCGTTTCAGTTAGGACATTCTCATTGATAAAGTGTCTGTAATCTGGATTGGCCGGCCAAGGCGGCATGTAATCATCCATGATGGCGCTCAGTATGGATGCTGCATTATTTGACGCCTCATCTGCGGTCATGAAACTAGATGGCCCTATTCCTCCCGGATGGTGGCATTTGGTACAATGGTCAAATAAAATGGGGGCTACGTTTTCAGCCCAGTTCATTTGACCCTGTGTCATTACCGCTTGCAAATACAAAACGGAAATAAAAAAAAAGTTTTTGATTTTCATTTCAATTCTTAAATATTTAAATGGACATTGGGTTTAATCTACCAAAAAATTTTTCTGTACCAAGGAACTCGATTGGGAGAGCCATGACTTTTTGATTTTTTTAAGCTCTCTTTCATTCGATTTTTTGTCGCCTTGTCTTGAATTTCGTTGTGGTGATTTTTTTTGGTCTCGTACTCTTCCCACTTTCGGTTTTTATTTTCTGCACTTTTTTTGGCACCATCAGCCGGTGTTACCACATTGTCTTGTTTGGGTGGTCTTTTTTGTGCTGTGCAGCTTGAGGAAGCTGCAATTAAGGAGAAAAGAAATAATAACTTGAAGATGTTTTTCATCGAAATTCGTATTCGTATTTGTGTATCGTAATGGCTTGACTGGCGATGTCTTGGTGCAAGATAGCTTTTATCATTGAGGCTTGATTGTACAACACTTCATATTCTTCAACAGGTTGATTGTTAATGTTGTGCTTGGCAAAAATCACATTGCCTTTGTTGTCGTAGGTAAAAGAGGTTTCTTCTTTTTCGTTGGATTTATTATCTGTCTGGATGGTTTTGGATACCCATCCTTTTTCATTGTATTCATACAAGGTTGTGATTTCACGTTGGCTGACAAAGAAATTTTCTATTTCCTTGATTAAGAATCCTTGATCATTTTTGATGGTGGTAAAAGAGCTATAAGACAAGCCGTAGTTATTGATATTATTTCTTATGACAACGTTTTTTTGCGGGAAACTATATTCATAGGTTGTACTTTCAACCAATATTTCTCTACTACTTTCTCCCTGCAAATGCAGTATTTGCTTGATGTCCTCTCGGGTTATTTTTCCATTGCTGTCATAGGACATTTGAGTGATGGTGGTTTCAGTCTTTTTGTTTTGCTCTATGCTGAACAATTGTCCAATATCATTTCGGTTGAATAATATGGAACTGCTGTCTTGAAAGGAATTTCCTTGTGTTGTCAGCATTTTTCTTTCTAAAATTCCAGTGGAATTAAAGGACATTACTTCTTTCCATTCTGTCTCATTGATGGGCCTTCCGGGTAGTTTGATCTGTTTGATGGCTGTTATTGAAGCAATTTTATTTTCCCAGATAAATGATCGATTAAACAGAAAGGCATTGTCAAATGCCTTTCCTTCTTTGTTGTTCAGCATTTGTGTCCATCCCTTGCTAGCAATGAATCCTAGCAGGATGATCGTTATGCAATTTCGGAAGAATGGAATACGGGCGGATAGCATGTAGCTAATGTACAAAGAGAATATTGGGTTTGCGGATGCCATTTTCCTTGCAGAAACGAATTTTCTACATTTTTATGCAATACGACAGTTTTGTGCAACCATTTTTTATTCTGAATCCAACCTGTTTCTGGCTGACAGGCAACTACAATTCCTGCGCTGCTATCCATCAATTGCAGCAGGTAATTCCAATGCGCGTAATAGCCTATTTGATTGATATCTTGCCCCATGCATTGCACCATGCGGATGCACTGTTCATGGTACTGGATGTCTCCGGTTATGATACTGAGCCAATACATGTTTTCTGCCCAAATGGCGTTGCTCGAAGGGATAACATTGTCCTGTATCTCAACAATCTTTGTCAATAAATTTTCTTCAGCATTCAGGGCATACATGGATGACGTTTGCTGAAAAATATTGGCTTGATCATGAATCTCAATGGCTTCTTGGATGTATTTCCAATTGGTTGTTTTTAAGAACAATTCAATGCAAGCTTTCTGAACCCATGTGAGAGTATCAAATAGCAATGGTTCGATTGTCTTTTCTCCTTCTTTTCCTTGAATCCATTGCCCATTGATTTTGAGGTGCCGCTCCATTGCAGCGTACAAGTCTTCTGCATGCCTTAACCAATCGTTAAATATTACGCTGCCGTGACAATATCCAATAACGGTTTGCGCATTCCAGGCTGTGATTACTTTGTGATCGGTTATGGGTTTTGTCTTATCAGCTCTGATTTGCAGAAGTGCCAACTGAACGCTTTTCCATGTTTCATCCTTCAATGAAAACGATGCTTTGGCACTGAGGACAATTTTCCCTTCTTCCCAATAGCTATGATGCGCAAAATCAAAAACTGATTCCCAATATTTGTCTTTATCACCAAAAACTTTTTTGATTTCGTCAGATTGGAAAACGTAGTATTTTCCTTCCTCACCCTCGCTGTCCGCATCCATGGTACTGGATATTAGACCTGAAGATTGTTTCATCTCATTGGTTATCCAGTGATGAATCCCTAGTATGATCTCATCATATTCTTGATTTGGAAATGTCAAATGTGCCTGAGCGTATACAGAGAGCAATTGCGCGTTGTCAAAAAGCATTTTTTCAAAATGCGGAACATGCCATCGGTGATCGACACTGTATCGAGATATACCACCTTCAATCAAATCATGAATCCCACCAAATTTGATTTTGTCTAAAGTCAATTGACACCATCGCAGAGACGCTTTGTGTTGTTGATGAACTCCATAATGTAAGACAGACTCAATCAGTGGAGGCATTGGAAATTTAGGATAGCCTGCCGTTCCTCCCCATTCAAAATCCAAGTCAGCAATAAAACCTTGAATGCTATCGTGATCAAGTTCAGGAGTTGACTGAGCTTGGAGTTTTGTTGTAAATTGATTTAATGCCTGCTTCATTTCATCAGCAAAAGAGTCCAGTGTTTCTTTGCGCGTTTGAAACAAATGATGCAATTCAGATAGGATTTGAAGCCATTTTTTTTTGGGGAAATAAGTCCCTCCAAAAATGGGTGTGCCGTCAGGTAAACAGATACAGTTGAGCGGCCAACCACCCGGCTTTCCCATCAGGTGCAGCGCATTCATGTACATTTGATCAATGTCTGGTCGGCTTTCGCGATCTACCTTGATGCTTATAAAATGTTCATTGGTGTAAACAGCAACTTCATTGTCCTCAAAGCATTCCTTCTCCATCACATGACACCAGTGACATGCGCTGTATCCAATGCTTACAATGACCAATTTATTTTCTTCAACGGCACTTGCCCAATGTATAGAACTCCATTCCTTCCAATGAATGGGATTGCTGCCGTGTTGCCTCAGGTATAAGTTGGGATGGTCACGGAGCTCGTTCATCTTAAACAAACAATGGCCGATCTGACATCAATTTATGGACCTTATTGGCCACTTCTTTCTGCGCAGACTCGTTGTCTTTCATGACAATCGATTCATCAATCAAACTGGCGATAATTTTCATATCATCTTCATTCATTCCGCGTGTGGTGATAGCGGGTGTTCCCAAACGAATTCCAGAGGTAACCATGGGTGATTGAGTGTCGCCTGGCACCATGTTTTTGTTGGCAGTAATGTGTACCTTTCCCAACACGGCATCTGCTTCTTTTCCTGTGATGTTTTTATTTCTCAAGTCAATCAGCATGCAATGGTTGTCTGTTCCGCCGCTTACAATATTGTATCCAAGTTCAACCAATGATTGTGCAAGCACCTGCGCATTGGCCTTAACTTGTTTTCCATAAGTTGTAAATGAATCTTGTAATGCTTCTCCAAAGGCGATGGCCTTAGCAGCAATGACATGTTCCAATGGTCCACCTTGCATTCCAGGGAATACGCCGCTGTCGAGTAATCCGCTTAACGAACGCAACTCCCCTTTGTTGTTTTTAATGCCAACACGGTTTGGCCCATCTTGAGCAGTCATGATGATGCCACCACGCGGGCCTCTGAGTGTTTTGTGCGTTGTTGAAGTTACAACATGGCAATGCGGCATTGGATTGTTTAATAATCCCTTGGCCACCAATCCTGCTGGATGTGATATATCGGCCAATAACACAGCTCCAACTTCATCCGCAACGGCTCTGAAAGCAGCATAATCCCAATCTCTGCTGTATGCAGATGCACCAACAATCAACATTTTGGGTTGTACTTCTAGAGCCCTTTTTCTAACGGTCTCCATGTTCACTCTTCCGGTGTCTGGATCAACACCATAGAAGTGCGCTTGGTACAATTTTCCTGAATAGTTAACTGGAGATCCGTGTGTCAAATGACCACCTTGGGACAAATCTAAACCAAGGATTTTATCTCCTGGTTTTAACAAGGCCAGCATTACGGCACTGTTGGCATTGGCTCCACTGTGGGGTTGAACATTGGCCCATTGGGCACCAAACAGTTGTTTTAATCGGTCTATGGCCAATTGCTCTATTTCATCAACTATTTCACATCCGCCATAATAGCGCTTATTGGGCAATCCTTCTGCGTATTTGTTGGTGAGGATGCTACCGGCTGCTGCAAGGACAGCATCAGAAACATAGTTCTCTGAAGCTATCAATTCAATACCATTGGTTTGTCTTGTTCTTTCCTTTTCAATCAAAGAAAAGACGATGTCATTGTTGTTACTCATATTAAAAATCTTTGCGTTGTGGTCTTAGTTCTGGCCACCAAACAAATGTCTTGAGTTTGGTGGGTTCTTCTTTGCTTTTTTCCATCGGA
This sequence comes from Flavobacteriales bacterium, assembly GCA_947504275.1. GTDB lineage: Bacteria > Bacteroidota > Bacteroidia > Flavobacteriales_D > Sanyastnellaceae > CAMCTV01. The sequence goes on along the minus strand of CANNHA010000010.1, from coordinate 8,673 downwards.
ATGAGAAAAGAATCGGGTTCGTTAATGAGTTTGATTCTCTTGATTTTTCTTTCATCAACATATACGCTGATGTTGCTGCATTGCGCTTTGTTCAGGCCTACTGGAATGGAATCACTTTCTTTTTCCAGTGGGAAATAAATGAGTTCCCCATTGCCTTTTACATCAACGCGATCTAAATTTCCCTGTTTGAAAAATGCTTCGATATTTCTCCCGCTAATTTGGTCAAAATAGACGGTGTCATTCTCAAAAGTTTGTCCTACAATAAAGCTGTTTTTCATGACATGAAATCGGTATGGGGATTTGTACTTTAATACCATACACATGCTATCTCCAGTGATTTGTCTGGAATCACTCCAAAGTATTGGGGCGTTGTAGAAGTGAATGGTGCTATCTGAAGCCTGGAAAACCAGAGAGTCGCATTTGGCTTGAAAATCTTGCGCGTAAATGTTGGCATGATGAAAAGCTTTAACCAAATCACCATGAACGGAATCATTTTTCATCCAAAGCGTATCTGACCTAACAAATAGCGTATCATCTTCTAACAATTCATGGTAGATGGGTTGCTCACTCATCCATTGAACTTTATCACGGTCATGGTATTCACCATAACCACCTGTTATCCATTTTTCGTCTATGCTGTCCGCTATGTGCACATTTCCAATAAATTTTCCCCATCCTTCATCACCATGTCCAATCAGCGTGTCGGCAATTATGATTTGACTTTCATGAATGGATTTTGGTCTTTGATACAACTCGGTATAATCATCGGTGCTTCTATAGAATCCTTTTTTACAATACAGCTTCTCATTGTCTGAACTGATCTTGGTATCGGTGATAATGTATGCCGTTTCGGTATTGTTGTCGTAGTCGAGCTTTTCTGTGGTCAAAGTGTAGGCGCCATGGATAAGCTTTACTTTTTTCTCAAAATGAGATTTGTTGAGCTCTGTATTGTAATTTCCAGTTTGACTTGTAAGCAGATTTTCTTTGTTATTGGATACAATTTTCCCACCTGAGAAATAGGTGGCATCTTTGGTCTCCATGTTGTACACCATAAGTGGTGCAGTGAGTGTCATTTGATTGTCCACCAATTTTGCATCACCTTCCAATCGAGCCGTATTGGTTTCGTTAGTATACCGAAGTGATTTGCCGGTTAAAGTATAATCTCCAGGTTTTACAATTTTTATTTTGCCAAAGGCTTCAAAGTCTCTGTTTTCAAACCAGTATGCGCTATCGCAATAAAGATGTGTGCCTTGTCTTTCAAAATGCACATTGCCAATCACGCGCTGGGCATCTACTAACTTTTTCGAATAAAAAATATTGTCAGAATAGATCAATTGAATTTTATCCTGTGCTTGGAGCCCTACAATCATGGATTGCAAGAGCACAATCATCCAAGAGCACAGGGTTTTCTTGATCATCGCATAGAAATGGTTTGGGTTCTATCAGGTCCAACGGAAACAATCGTGATTGGAATTCCTACTGCGTAAGATATGAATGCGATATAGTCTTTTAATTCAACAGGGAATTGATCTGGATGATTGATTTGGGTCAAATCAGTACTCCATCCTTTCACTGAGGTATAAACAGGTTCCAAATTTTCTGTTGCATTATAGGGCAAATAATCAATCACTTCATTTTTCCAACGGTAGTGAGTACATATTTTGATCTCATCAAAGATGCTGAGCACATCAGCTTTCATCATGAATAATTCCGTTACGCCATTGATCATGCATGCATATTTTAAAGCTGGGATGTCCAACCAGCCACATCTTCTTGGTCTACCTGTTGTAGAGCCAAATTCATGCCCTTCTTTTCTCATGCGCTCTCCCATTTCATCGTGAAGCTCTGTTGGAAATGGACCAGAACCCACACGGGTGCAATACGCCTTGAAAATTCCAAAGACATCACCAATTTTGTTGGGTGCAATACCCAATCCTGTGCAGGCTCCCGCTGTGACAGTATTGCTTGAGGTCACAAATGGGTATGATCCAAAGTCAATATCCAAAAGTGATCCTTGCGCGCCTTCCGCCAAAACTTTTTTCCCTTGGATTAGTGCGTCATTGATGTAATGTTCACTATCAATGATGGTCATGGCTTTTAAAAAAGCAATGCTCTGCATCCATTGGTTTTCCATTTCCATCAATTCATATTCAAAGTTGTATTGACTAAGTATTTTCAGATGCTTTTCTTTTAGCTCGTTGTATTTCAGAACAAAATCATCTTCCAAAATATCTCCAACACGCAATCCATTCCGCCCCGTCTTGTCCATGTACGTGGGTCCTATCCCCTTTAAAGTAGACCCAATTTTTGCAGCTCCTTTTGCTGCTTCCGATGCAGCATCTAGAATGCGGTGGGTAGGCAGAATCAGATGTGCTTTTTTGGAAATCAATAGTCGTTCTTGAAAAGGAACATCATTTTCTTGGAGTTTTTCAATTTCTTTTTGAAAAATAATAGGGTCTATAACCACGCCATTTCCAATGACATTGATGACGTTTCCGTGAAAAATTCCTGAAGGAATGGTGTGTAAGACGTGCTTTTTTCCGTCAAAAATTAAGGTGTGACCTGCATTGGGGCCACCTTGAAATCTGGCAATGATATCGTATTGAGGGGTGAGTACATCTACTATTTTCCCTTTTCCTTCATCTCCCCACTGTAAACCGAGAAGAACCGCAGTTTTATTGATCATACTATTGGTAAAGCGCAAAAATAATGGTAAATTGGAGTGAAAGGAAAACTATTTTGAGACGGGTCGTTTTCCATAGAAATTCAAGCTGTGGTGCTGAATCTCAACACCAAAGAGTTCTTCGAGTGTTTTCTTGATTTGATGAATACGGGGGTCACAGAATTCAATAACCTCACCTGTATCAACCAAAACGATGTGGTCATGTTGTTGGTTTTGGAAAGCCTTTTCAAAATGCGCCGTATTTTGACCGAATTGATTTTTTCTAACCAATTGACAGCTCATGAGGAGTTCAATGGTATTGTACAATGTAGCCCTAGAAACGCGGTATTTCTGTAATTTCATTTGGGTATACAGTTGTTCAATGTCAAAATGGCCTGAAAAACTGTAAATTTCTTTGAGAATGGCAAAGCGTTCCGGCGTTTTCCGGTGCCCGTTTTTTTCCAAGTAGTCCTTGAATAGCAGCTTTACTTTTTCCTGTAGATCTTCCATGGAGTAGGCAAAGATAGTGTTTTATGAAAACTCAGACTCGATGCGATCAACGGTTAATACACCATCCACAGCTTTGAGGTTTTTGATGAGATCATTCAAGTGCGCGGTATCATGCACCAGCACAATTACCCTACCACTGAAAATACCATCAATCGCTTCAAATGAAATGGCTCTCATGTTTACCCTCATATCTGTGGAGATGATGTTGGTTATTTTTTGTACCAAACCTACGTCGTCAATCCCAGTGAATTTCAAACCAACTTCAAATTGAACCAAGTTTTGACTATTCCATCTGGCCTTGATAACACGGTAGGCAAATTTACTCATCATTTCCTGCGCATTCGGGCAAGATGTGCGGTGAATTTTAATGCCTTCGTCTACGGTAGTAAAGCCAAAAACTTCATCTCCTGGAATGGGATTGCAGCAAGTGGCCAAGCTGAAATCCACCTTCTGTTCTGCATCACCAATAACTACGGAACTGCCAACACTAGGAGCAGAGGTTATAATTTTTGGAGATTCCTCCGTCAGCAACTTTTCTTTTTTTCGATTGACTTTTATCCTTCCGCCCTCAACCTTGAAACTCTTGAAGTCTTTTAGTACAACTTTTTCCTTTGCAATTCTGAAATAGAGCTCTTGGGTGGAAAAAGTTTCAAAATATTTCACCAGCTCATCGATGTTGACGGCCAGCCAATCGGCATGTATGCTTTGGAAGTATTTGCGCAACAATGATTTGCCTTCTTCTGCAATTTTCTTCCGCTCTTCTTTCAATGCCACTTTAATCTTTTGACGCGCACTGGCTGTGACCACAATGCTCAGCCACTCTTCTTTTGGCCGTTGTTTCTTAGAAGTTAAGATTTCGATTTGGTCGCCGCTTCTTATCACATGGCTCATGGGAACCAGTTTGTGATTGACTTTGGCGCCTATACATTGTGACCCAATTTGAGAATGTATGTTGAAGGCAAAATCCAAGGCAGTTGAACCTTTAGGCAAAGTTTTTAAGTCACCACTTGGAGTGAAGACATAAATTTCTTCAGAGAAAAGGGAAAGTTTGAAGTTGTCAATGAATTCTAAAGCATCATCGCCAGGATTTTCAAGGACTTCCCTTACTTGACTCAACCACTTGTCCAGTTTACTTTCAGGTGACTCAACTGTTCCTTTGTATTTCCAGTGTGCCGCATATCCCTTTTCAGCCAAGTCATCCATACGCACAGAACGTATTTGAACTTCCACCCATTTTCCAGAAGGTGACATGACGGTGGTGTGCAATGCTTCATAACCAGAAGACTTTGGGATGCTGATCCAATCTCTCAAACGGTCAGGGCTGGGTTGGTAATAATCTGTTACAGCTGCATATACTCTCCAGCATTCACTTTTCTCATGTTCTTCATCGCTATCAATAATGATGCGGATGGCAAAGAGGTCGTATATTTCTTCAAAAGGAACACCTTTCTGATGTATTTTATTCCAGATAGAATAAATCGATTTTGTTCTGCTTTTGATTTCGTAATGCACGCCCATTTCATCCAATGCGCGGCGAATGGGTAGGGTAAATTGATTGATGAATCTGGTTCTTACCGCTTGCGTTTTTTGTAATTTAGCGGTAATTTCATCATAGGCATCGGGGTCTTGAAATTTGAGGCTGAGATCTTCTAATTCTGTTTTGATGTTGTACAATCCCAAGCGATGGGCAAGTGGAGCATACATGAACAACGTTTCACTGGCAATTTTCAATTGCTTTTCTCTGGACATGTGATCCAAGGTGCGCATGTTGTGCAGTCGATCGGCCAGTTTAATAAGAATAACCCGCACATCATCGCTGAGGGTGAGCAACATTTTTCTGAAATTCTCGGCCTGTTGACTCGTGGTTTGGTGGTCAAATACACCAGAAATTTTGGTTAATCCGTCAATTATAATCCGCTCTTTTTTGCCAAAAAGATTCTCAATATCATCTAAAGTAATATAGGTATCTTCAACAGTGTCATGCAGCAAGGCACAAACGATGGCCAAAGTCCCCAATCCCAATTCTTCCGCTGCAATTTTAGCAACTGCAAGCGGATGATAGATGTAAGGTTCGCCGCTTTTGCGGCGCATGTCTTTGTGTGCTTCTAGGGCAACATTAAAAGCCTTACGGATTTGGCTGCGCTCATTTTTCGTTTTGGAACGATTGCACACCCGAAGTAAACTCCGGTATCTCCTAACAATCTCTTTGTTTTCTTCTATCAAGTCTATTTCCACATTCCGAAGCTAGGGTGAAAACCAATGAATGAATATTTGCATTTGTTTTTTTTGTTAAAAAGCAAGGTTGGAAAAATTAAACTTGTAATTTTTAGGGAATTTCCTTATTTTTGACGACTAACCAATATTTTTAAGTTGATGAACCTCAGAACTTTTTTGAATGCAAAGCTTAATTTTCTTTCATTCATTTTTCTAGGAATTTCCCTTTTATTCGCGGGCATTCAGATGAATGCGCAATGTGTGAATAATGAGAGTATAGTGCTGAGTCCGCAGCCAGTAGGAGGTGTCTATGCACCAGGAACTGTTGTAACCATTTGCTACAATGTAGACTATGACGGAACAGCTTCTTCAAGTTATGTGGATGGTTTTGAAATTGTTCTGGGTTCAAGTTGGTCTTTGGCCACACCATTTGCGGCACCAGCAGCATGTGGAACTCCAGGCACTGGGGCTTGGATTTGGCAAGAAACGCTAACAGCGGCAGGGTCCGGACTAACTTTTGGTCAAGGCTATTATTACGATACGAATTTAAATGGTGATGGTGGTGATGACTATGGGGATCAGGGCTCTTGCACCATCGGTTTCTGTGTTCAAGCTACGGTCATTGACAACTCAAATTTGACGGTTCAAGTGACAACAGGTGGGGATGGTTCTATGGGTTCTTGGAATTCTGATTGCACATTGATTCCTTTTATATTTTCACCAAATGGCGATGCAGACGGAGACGGTTTTGCATCTGCATTGGATTGTGACGACAACAACAATTTGATTTTTCCCGGAGCTACCGAGCTTTGCGACCAATTGGATAACAATTGCAGTGGTGCTGCAGATGAAGGATTCGATTTAGATGGTGATGGTTTTACAACTTGTAATGGTGATTGTAATGACAACAATGTTAACGTTTGGATTGGAGCCTCATGTAATGACGGTAATCCCGCTACTGGGGGTGATGAAATTCAAGCGGATTGCAGCTGCCAAGGTATAATTTCTCTTCCTGGAGACGAGCCTTGGACTGCCTTTGCAGCAGATCCAGCCACTGGCTGTGTTGATGTCACAGTGGATCCATCAATTTTTACCGTTAGCACTGTAGTCCCTGCTCCAGGATGTGCCGGCAATACTGTTGGAGGTGAGAACAATGACATATGGATTCAGTTGACAGTACCGGCTAATGGTGAATTGTTTTTAGCTCCTCAAGGTCCTGGTGATGCTGGAATGGCCGCCTATTTATATAATCCAACTTTATCAACCTATACATTGTTGGATTGCGATGATGATGATGACAATAACTTGGTTCCCAACCCAGGGAATACTTTAATGCCAGTTATTTACCAAACTGGTTTGGTCCCTGGATCTATTGTTTATGTTCAATTGTGGTCTTTTAATGCGAACAACACCTTGAATTTTAGTTTTTGTGCATCAGATTGCTCTGCTGCGCTGGCATATTACCCAGATACGGATGGTGATACTTTTGGAGATCTTAACGCTACCCCGACCCTCACATGTACCCCAGATCCTGCTTGGGTATTGAACAGCACGGATTGTGATGATGCAAGTGCCGCTGTAAACCCAGGGGGAACAGAAATATGTGGAAACTCCATTGATGAGGATTGCAGTGGTACAGATTTGTCATGCAACCCCAATGATGTTGACGGAGATGGTTTTGATTTTACTACTGATTGCAATGATAATAACCCAAATATTTATCCTGGTGCTACCGAGTACTGTGATTTTGAGGACAACAATTGTAACACGCTGGTGGATGAATTCTGCGTTTCTTCCGATGCCGATTTTGATGGATATGATTTTTTTACAGATTGTGACGATAATAATTTTTTCGTTAATCCAGGTGCGGCAGAGATATGTGATGGTTTAGATAACAATTGTGATGGGGAGATTGATGAATTTGTGAGTACCGAGTATTATGCGGATTTGGATGGTGATGGATTTGGAGATGTGAACAACACCATTTTTGATTGTTCTCAACCAGCAGGTTATGTGACCAATTTCGAAGATTGTGATGATTTAAACGTCACTTACTTTGATAATGATGGAGATGGAGACGGCTCAACAACTATAGACCCTTGTGGTGTAGTAAGCAGTGCTGATTGTGATGACCTTAATCCGGCAGTAAGTTCATTGGCCGCAGAAATTTGTGAGAATGGAATTGATGATGACTGTGTAGGTGGTGATGATGTTTGTGTAGGGATTGACCTTGACGCAGATGGATTCAACGCTCCTGCTGATTGTAATGATAATGATGCTTCTATTAATCCTGCTGCTATTGAAGTTTGCGGAGATGGAATTGACCAAAATTGCTCGGGTATTGCTGATGAAGGTTGCTCCGCCTCTGACAATGATGGAGATGGATTTGATGCCTTGACGGATTGCAATGACAACTGTGCTACGATTTATCCTGGAGCTCCTTGTAATGACGGAGACGCGGCAACCGTTGGTGAGGTTTTGCAGGCCGATTGTTCATGCGGCGGTGGTACCACAATCGTTTCATGTTTGGGTCCTCAAAGCATTTCATTTGAACCGGCTCCAACAGTTGGAACATGGCCTGTTGGAACCAATGTAACGATTTGTTACTCCTTGGATTATGGACAAAATTCTGGTGATTGGTTGGATGGTATGGCCATTACTTTAGGTACTGGTTGGTCATTGGCTTCTCCTTTGACAGCTCCATTGGATTGTAACGGTGGAACTGGAGCTTGGATTTGGCAAGAGTCCATTGCTCCTACAGGTATTAATGCTTATCCTGCCGGACAAGGTTATTACTACGATTACTTTTTGGATGGTAATGGTGGAAATGATTTTGGTGATGCCGGTTCGTGTCAGTTCAGTATGTGCTTTACAGCAACAACCGTTGCAATTACAGATTTAGGCGTTTCAGTGGCATCAGGTGGTGATAGTCAGTTTGGCAATTACAATTTTGGTGCAGGTTGTCCTATTGAGCCTTTCACTGTCGATCCAGTTTCCTTGCCAACTTGTTCCGTTGAGTTTCCATTTTGTGCTACACCATCAACTTGTGATCCAATCACAAATGAATACACTTTAGTGCAGGCTCAAAACAACTATATCAATACTTCATTGGCTCCAGCAACCGGAACTTTGGATTTGTTGCTAGACGGAAATGTCATTCAATCTTGGAATGCCCCATTTAATTCGGTTATTCCAATAAACGCTACAGGATTGGATTCTGATGGCGCTACTCATACTTTGATGGCCATGTTCTCAGCCAATCCTGGTTGTATGGGAACAACAACTTT
>CANNHA010000009.1 GCA_947504275.1 Flavobacteriales bacterium | reverse complement strand
TAAGGGTTTGATGGGTTCTCATGCTTCTCAAATGTCCAAGCTAGAACGTTGGCAGGTAGTGGAGTATGTGAAGTGCCTGCAAAAGGGCGGTCCTGCACCAACGTATGATAAAAATGATATGGTGGTGTTGGCGGCTGCTGAGGCTGCTCCAGCTGCGGAAACAACTGAAACTGCCAAACCTTAATCGATAGACCATTATGACACAAGATAAATTACAATTTCAAATTCCGAGTGGGGTAAACAAGTGGACCACGATCGGTATGGGTATTGGTTTGGCTGCCTTGATTGGCGGTTGGTTTGTTGACCATACAGAGCACCATCAATATTGGTGGGCCAATATCTTAATCAATGGTTTCTTTTTCTTTGCCATTTCGTTGGGAGCAATGTTCTTTTATTCATTGCAATATGCAACAGAAGCGGCATGGTCTGCCATGGTGAAGCGCGTTTTTGAAGCTATGTTTCAGTTTATTCCTGTTGGTGTAGGGATTGTTTTGTTGGTTGTGCTTGCAGGACAGTTTCACCTAAATCATTTGTATCATTGGATGGATCCAGAATTGCATGACGTCAATTCACCGGCCTATGATGAAATCATTGCCAATAAGAAACCTTATTTGTCTGCTTGGTTCTTTTGGTTGAGAATGTTGGCTTATGCCGGTGTTTTCATATACTTCTCACGCAAATTTCGTGAGTGGTCTATCCAAGAAGATACTGAAGGCGGTACCATTTTGCACTACATGCAATACCGCAAAAGTGCCGTATTCTTAGTTTTCTTTGCTGTTTTCTCATCAACCATGTCATGGGATGTATTGATGAGCATTGACACGCACTGGTATTCTACCATGTATGGTTGGTATATCTTCTCAGGAATGTGGGTGACCACCATGATTTTCGCAACATTGTCAATTGTTTGGATGAAAAATTTGGGTTATTTCCAAAATTTGAATGATTCACATATTCATGACTTGGGAAAATGGATTTTTGCCATTTCCATGTTGTGGAGCTATTTGTGGTTCTGTCAATACATGTTGATTTGGTATTCTGATATTCCTGAAGAGGTGACTTATTTCGAAGAGCGTTATGAACATTACATGGGCATGATGTGGACCATATTTTTTGTGAATTTTGTTGTTCCATTTTATGTCTTGCTTTCCCGCGATGCAAAGCGCAATACCAAGTATTTGACACGTGTTGGTGTAATCATTTTTGTATCTCACTTCTTTGATTTGTATTTGGCTGTTATACCTGGTACCAATCATGGACATGAAGTTTTTACATATTGGTTCGAATTTGGTTTGTTTATTGGTTTTTTAGGTTTATTTGTACGCGTGTTCACAACAGCATTAACAAAGGCCAACTTGATTCCAGTGAAGCATCCGTTCTTGGAAGAAAGTGAGCACCACAGCATTTAACGATAAAGTAGGAAAGTAAAAAAGAAAAACGATGAATCTATTCATTCTTTTAGTGTTGGTCTTGGCAATTATCGCAATTGCGCAATTGACAAAAGTGTATGACTTATCTCGTAGTCTGAGAAATACACGTGAAGAGGAGGTATCAGCGGCAGACAATCGGTTGAATGCAAATGCATGGATCGTTTGGATGATTGCATTCTTCGCTGGTACTATTTATTTGTATGTAAAATACGGAGACTATCTCCCTGAATCAGCCTCTGAGCACGGTGTAGCGGTGGATAAGTTGATGTCTGTGAATATTTGGATGATAACGATAGTGTTTTTTATCGTTAACTATTTCTTGTTCACGTTCGCCAATAAGTACAGATTCAATCCAGCTAGAAGAGCCAAGTTCTTTGCTCATGATAACCGTTTGGAGATGATTTGGACTTTAGTACCAGGTGTTACCATGGCTTTCATCATTGTTTACGGATTGATTACTTGGAACAATATGACTGGTCCAGCGTCAGCCGAAGCCATGCAAATTGAGTTGTATTCTAAGCAATTTGACTGGACGGCTCGCTATCCTGGAGAGAACAAAGTATTTGGTGCAGCTGATTTCAATTTGATTGGAACCACCAACGGTTTGGGTTTGGTTACTGAAGAAGGTGTAGCTGCTAAATTGGCGGAAATTGATCACAACCTTGAACAAACAGAAAAAGCTATTGCTAATGGTAAGGCTGAGGGAACAATGCCTGACAGTTACATGGAGAGTTTGGAAGATCAGTTGTACAAATTGAAGAGACACAAGCAACGTATCTTGGACTTGAAAGAGAATGAGTTGAATGGTATCAGCCAATGGAAAGCCGGTGCTGATGATAAATTGGTGAAGGGTGAATTTCACATCCCAGTAGGTCAGGAGATTGAATTTGTTTTTCGTTCACAAGATGTTATTCACTCTGCATACATGCCTCACTTCAGAGCCCAGATGAACTGCGTACCAGGTGTGCCAACACGCTTTAAAATGAAGCCTACGATCACAACGGCTGAAATGAGACAGAAGTTGGGTAACGACAAGTTTGATTATATCTTGTTGTGTAACAAGGTTTGCGGAGCTGCTCACTTCAACATGAAGATGACAGTAGTAGTTGATACTCCAGAAGATTATGCTGTATGGTTGGCTGAACAAAAGACTTTTGGTGGAGATAAGAGAGAGAAAAAAGAGGAAGCGCCTGCATCGCCTGCAGCCGATACTACAAAAACAATGGCATCAATTAATTAAAAAATAGACAGAGAGAAATGGGAGCACATTCAAACGATCACGGACATCACGAGGAAAGCTTTATCTCAAAATATATCTTTTCTCAAGATCATAAGATGATCTCCAAGCAGTTTTTGGTTACTGCTATTTTTATGGGAGTCATCGCAGTAATGTTGTCTATTTTCTTCCGCCTTCAATTGGGATGGCCAGGAGAGAAGTTTGGCATCTTAAACGCTTTTCTTGGTGACAAGTGGGCTCCAGATGGCATCTTGGATAAAAATGCATATTTGGCTATGGTGACCATTCACGGAACCATCATGGTGTTTTTTGTATTGACAGGTGGTTTGTCTGGAACTTTTGCCAACTTGCTTATTCCGTTGCAAATCGGAGCGCGTGATATGGCCTCTGGCTTCATGAACATGTTGTCTTATTGGTTCTTCTTGGTGTCAAGCTTAATCATGGTGGCTTCATTGTTTGTTGAAGGTGGCGCAGCATCAGGTGGTTGGACAGTTTATCCACCATTGTCTGCTCTTCCTCAAGCAATGCCAGGCTCAGGTACTGGTATGACTTTGTGGTTAATCTCTATGGTACTCTTTGTTGCCTCTTCATTGTTGGGTGGTCTGAATTACATTGTAACCATTATCAATTTGAGAACAAAGGGGATGAAAATGACACGTCTTCCTTTGACCATTTGGGCATTGTTGGTTACAGCCATTTTAGGTGTACTTTCTTTCCCTGTTTTGGTTTCATGTGTGGTTCTTTTGATCATGGACCGTTCGATGGGTACGGCATTTTATTTGTCTGATATTTTCATTCAAGGCGAAGCTTTGGATGTAACTGGAGGTTCTCCCATTTTGTTCCAACATTTGTTTTGGTTTTTGGGTCACCCTGAAGTGTACATTGTATTGTTGCCTGCTTTGGGAATCTCCTCAGAGATTATTGCAACCAACTCTCGCAAACCTATCTTTGGTTACAAAGCGATGATCGGTTCTATTTTGGCCATCGGTTTCTTGTCATTCATCGTTTGGGGTCACCACATGTACGTTACTGGTATGAATCCTTTCATTGGCTCAGTATTCGTATTCACTACATTGTTGATTGCCATTCCATCAGCTGTAAAAGCGTTTAACTATATTACAACTTTGTGGAAAGGTAATATCAAATTCACTCCAGCGATGTTATTCTCAATTGGTCTAGTCAGCACGTTTGTTACTGGCGGATTGACAGGTATTGTCCTTGCTGACTCTGCTTTGGATGTGAACGTTCACGACACTTATTTTGTTGTTGCTCACTTCCATATTGTAATGGGATTGTCGGCCATCTTTGGTATGTTGGGTGGGATTTATCATTGGTTTCCAAAGATGTACGGTAGAATGTTGAATTCAAAGTTGGGTTATGCTCACTTTTGGTTGACCATGGTTTGTGGTTTTGGCGTGTTCTTCCCAATGCACTTTGTGGGTATTGCTGGTGCGCCACGTCGTTACTATGATTACTCTGAGTTTGATTATTTGGACGCGGTATTGGATTTGAATCCGATGATCTCAACTTTTGCCATCATTGGTGGCGCGGCACAATTGTTGTTTATTTTCAACTTCTTCCACAGCATTTGGTTTGGCCAAAAGGCAACACAAAATCCTTGGAATTCTAACACATTGGAATGGACAACCCCAGTGGCGCACATCCACGGTAACTGGCCAGGTGCACTTCCTGAAGTTCACCGTTGGGCTTATGATTATTCCAATCCTGATCATGAAGAAGATTTTGTATCGCAAATCGTTCCATTGAAAGCAGGTGAGCACGCCCACTAAGGAAATAAAGTATTTTAAAAAAATCCGCAACAAAATGTTGCGGATTTTTTGTTTGTTATCATTTACAACAATCTCGTTCTTGATGCGCAGTCAAGTATATCCTTTGGTAGATTCACTAAAACATCATTTGCGTGCCGACCCCAAGCCCACTTTTTATTGGACCAGTTACAATTCTTTCATGACCGGCCGAAGAATTGGAATTCAAGCATTGAAAGCAGGATTGATTTTTAACAAGCGTCTGACCTTGGGTTTTGGATATCATTGGATGGGAAGAGGAGTCGAAGAGTACTTGCCTCAAGAAGGAAAGATGGTTCCTTTGAAAATGAGATACGCATCTTTGTTTGGTGAGTTTGTCTTTTATAACAAAAAACATTGGATTGGTACTCTTCCGGTGCAGTTGGGTTGTGGCAAGTCTTTTTTGCATTGGAAAGATGATGGCGAAAATGTAAAATGGAAGGAGGGCATGGTCATTTTATATGAGCCTTCCATTTCGATAGAGTATAAATTTTCTCCATGGATTGCGGTAGGAATGGGATACGGTTATCGAATAATGCTAAAGAACAATCAGGCCATTGATCAAAACTTTTATGCACCCCTGTATGTTTTTAAGGCAAGAATGCTATTTGAAGAATTGTGGGAGAGATATAAGGATAAAATCTTGACAGATTGATTTAACTTTGTATAATGTCTGAATTTGATATCCGTGCACAAGCGGAACAAGGAGGTGATCGTGATTTTGAGCGTGCATTGCGCCCAAAGATGTTTGATGATTTTACGGGCCAACGCCAAGTCTTGGAGAATCTTCAAATTTTTGTTTCTGCCGCCAAATTGCGAGAAGAGAGTTTAGATCATGTACTATTGCATGGCCCTCCTGGCCTAGGAAAGACCACATTGGCCAACATTATTGCCAATGAAATGGGAGTAGGGATAAAAACAACTTCTGGTCCAGTGCTCGATAAGCCCGCTGATTTGGCCGGATTGTTAACCAATTTGGAACCCAATGATATTTTATTTATCGATGAGATTCATCGGTTGAGTCCAGTGGTTGAGGAGTATTTATATTCTGCTATGGAAGATTTTAAAATTGATTTGGTGATTGATACAGGGCCCAATGCAAGAACGGTTCAAATTGCCTTGAATCCGTTTACATTGGTGGGAGCAACCACACGCTCAGGTTTGTTGACCTCTCCATTGCGCGCTAGATTTGGGATCAATTCGCGTTTATCATACTACGATGCGCGTATTCTAACTGATATCGTGGAAAGAAGCGCCGGAATATTGGGAATTCCCATCAATGAATCGGCAGCCTTTGAAATGGCTCGACGCAGCAGAGGGACGCCTAGGATTGCCAATGCATTGCTCAGACGTGTTAGAGATTTTGCGCAGATCAAAGGCGATGGAACCATAGCGCTGGATATTACTCAAACTGCTTTGAGTGCGCTGAATGTAGATACTTTTGGACTGGATGAAATGGATAATAAAATCTTGACTTGTCTCATGGATAAGTTCAATGGAGGTCCTGTCGGGCTTACCACCATCGCAACTGCTGTAGGCGAAGATTCTGGAACCATTGAAGAGGTCTACGAACCATTCCTCATCCAAGAAGGGTTTCTAATCAGAACCCCTAGAGGAAGACAAATAACGGATAAGACATACACCCACTTGGGTAAAGGAATCAAAAGAAATCCAGGGCAGTTGTTTTAATCATGAACCTCATTGCCCATCAGCGAAGTCAAGAAGTCAAGAAATGGGCCAACGAACTGGGCTTTATCAGCTGTGGAATAAGTGATTCGGGATTCTTACAGGATGAAGCACCGCGTTTGGAAAGTTGGCTGACCAAAGGCTATCATGGGAAAATGTCCTACATGGAACGCCATTTTGATGAACGGCTGGACACCCAGAAATTGGTACCTGGAAGCAAGTCTGTGATTAGCCTCCTGTACAATTATTTTCCAGAGCAGAGCTTCAATGGAACTGACACCAAGATTGCAAAATATGCCTATGGCGAAGATTATCATTTTGTTGTAAAAGACAAATTAAAAATCTTATTTGACCAAATCAATTTGAATTGGGGTGCAGTGGAAGGGAGGTGTTTTGTTGATAGTGCTCCCATACTGGAGAAGGCTTGGGCTGTGAAGTCTGGCCTAGGATGGGTAGGTAAGAATGCTAATTTGATACAAAAGCAAGTAGGGTCATTTTTTTTTATAGCTGAATTAATCATAGATATTGAATTGGAACCTGATGGACCTACTACGGATCATTGCGGCAAGTGCACCAAGTGCATTGATGCGTGCCCAACGGAAGCCATTGTAGCTCCGCAGATAGTGGATGGAAGCAAATGCATTGCCTACTTTACCATTGAACTGAAGGAGTCTATTCCTGAAGCATACAAAGGGCAATGGAATGACTGGGTCTTTGGTTGTGATATATGCCAAGATGTTTGTCCGTGGAATCGGTTTTCTAAACCGCACAATGAATCTCGTTTCAAACCTAAAGAGGAGATCTTAAGCAAGACACATAGTGAATGGCTGGAAACAACTGCGGAGGATTTTAAAAAACTCACAAAAGGAACTGCGTTAGAGCGCACAAAATGGAGTGGAATGATAAAAAATATCGAACATTTGCGCCCTTAGATAATTAAAGGTTGCTAATTTGATGAAACTATTTTACATTTATAGCGTTAAATGACCAAACCTAAATATTCCCATATGAAGAAAAGATTGATTGGTTTTGTTGTGATGAGCGGATTGGCCATGTCGGCTTTGCAGTTCACCTCCTGCGGAGGATGCCAACAAAGCGCCCAGCAACAGCCTCCAATGGATGCCAAAAAGGATTCCATGGACCAAGCCCGCATTGAGCAATTGAAGAAAATATTTTTTAATATTCCTTCACCTATAGAGATGGCTTCTTTGATTAAGAAAGAAGGTTATTCTTATGACAAAAAGATGTTGAATCCCGTTGAAAATGTGGATAAATACATTGGAGAAGCCAAGCAAGCCATTAATTTGGGAATTTATGGAGCTGATTTGAGTTATGCCTCCATTTTTGATCAAAAGCAAGAAAGCATGGTTTATTTTGCTGCGGCTAAAAAGCTAGCATCAGCCATGTCTATCGATGGTGGAATCAACGATTCAGTGGTCACCAAATTGGCAGAGAATCAAGACAACAGAGATAGTATCCTTAAAATTGTTACTTCTGCTTACGGAGATTTGAATGGCTATTTGAAAGAGAATGATCGCATTGAAATTTCCGCATTGGTTATCTCGGGCGGTTGGTTGGAAGCTTTGCATTTGAGTTTACAATACGCTCAGAAAGCCAAAGGGGATGCGTTGAAAATGAGAATAGGCGAGCAAAAATTGGTTTTGGAGAATCTGTTGAACTATTATTCAAGTTTTGACTCGAAGCCAGTGTTGAATGACATGAAAAACGATCTTTTGGAAATTCAAAAGGTATTGAGTCAAGTAGAAATGTCGTCTCAAAAGACAACTACAACCAAGGCTGAAGATGGTGTTATGGTCATTGGGAATGGCGCTAAAACCGCTGTCAAGGATGACACCCTTAAGGCTTTAACAGAAACAGTGAAAAAGATCAGAACCAAGTACATCTCCTAATGCTTAATCCAATGAAGAAATTATTTTTCTCTCTTATATTCAGTGTATTTATAGCCTCAGCGGCCTCTGCCCAATGCAGAGCATTTACCAAGAACCGTGTGTTGCCCAACTTGTCAGGATACATTCAAAATGAAAATTACAACGCTGCTCTATTCATGGAAGGCGATGAAGCGGAAGTTTTGATGACCTTTTACGGTGGCAAAGATTATCGTTTAGTTGTGATGGCTCACCCTGTCCTTCCTGAGGTTGAGTTTGAGGTTTTGGATACCAATGATGAGTTGTTGTACACCAACAAAACAGCAACCAATAAGTCTAGCTTTGATTTTAGAATGGCCAATACGCAACAATTAAAAGTGCGCGTAAGGGTTCCAGATTCAGGGGGTACCATTGTTCGTCAAGGTTGCGTTACTGTAGTGGCAGGACACAAAGAGAAATAAGATTTTAAGTCAATTGAAAAGGACCTTCGGGTCCTTTTTTTATGCCCAAACCCAACGTATTTCACCTGCCTGAAAATACTGAGAACCTAAAGACGGGCTTTCAACATGTAACCTTCCCCATTCATCGACTCCCTTGATTTGGCCTTCAATGCGTAGGTTGTTATGATAAAATTCAATTTTATTTCCTAGTTGATAAAGGTGTTGAAGGTATTGCTTATGGATACCAATAGGGCTGTTTTGGATCAATTCGAGATGTTGCAGCAATTGTTCATGAACATTGCTGAGCAAGTCATCTACCTTGTCAATTTTGGACCCTTCTAATCGCAATGAAGTAGCGTTACCAAGTGGAAATTGCAACTGCAAGACGTTAACGCCGATTCCACACAAAGAAGATCTGACATTGTCTCCTTGAATGTTGTTCTCGATGAGAATACCTGCAATCTTTTTATCTTGAACAATGATGTCATTGGGCCATTTGATAAAAACGTCCTTGTCTAACCACTCAGAGATTCCTTTGCGCAATGCCAATGCTACTGCCTGATTGTATACAAAGCTATCAGCTGTTTTGAGGTATTTGAAATGAAACACCCAGGTGGCCATTAAGTTTTGATTGGCCGCCCCATGCCATTCATTGCCTCGTTGACCTCTGCCTTGGGTTTGGAATTGCGCCGTAATGACAGATGCATGCGGCAATGTTTCCGATTCCATCAAATTGGAGGCATAGTTGTTCGTTGAATCTACCTCGAAAAGTGAAATGCGGTTAATTTCCATGAATGGCGAAGATAAAGCACATTTTTGAGGCTTGGAAGATTGTACATTTGCACAAATAATAGTATGGCTAAAAAAGTTAAGAAAGCGGGTGACGAACAACTCATTGATGTTATCGTTCATGGCATGCAAGAGGTGAAGGCCACCAATATCGTGGTGATGGATTTGAGAGATATTGAGTCAGCAGTGGCCAATTATTTCGTGATTGCAACGGGAAATAGCTCTACACAAGTTGAAGCCATTAGCAATTCGGTAGATCGTTTCACAGAAGAGCACTTGGATGATAGCCCAAGACGCATTGAAGGAAAGCGCAATGCCAAATGGATTTTGATGGATTACTTTACGGTATTGGTTCACGTTTTTGACGAGGAAACCCGCACATTTTATAACCTAGAGCAGTTGTGGGGTGATGCAAAGTTTACCAGAATAGAAGAATAAAGAAATATTTATATGGCTACAGACAAAAACAAAAAACAAAAGCCAAAAATGCCAGAGGCTCCCAAGAATGTGAATTTCTATTGGGTCTATGGCGTTATTGCTGCCATCTTGATAGGTACCATGTTTTTCAACAGTTCCAGCGATGGACGAGAGACAGATTTTGCCAGATTCAAGCAATTTGCAGATAAACATCTGATTGAAAAGTTGGAGTATGATGGCAATACCGCCATGATTTATCTGAACGCAAAAGGTCAGGACTCATTGAAAAATGAAATTGGTACAAATAACAATATGTCTCGTTTTTCGAGAAATGCAGATTATTGGTTCAACATCCCTCCAGGTGACGAATTTGTAAAAGAGATTCAGGGAACGGGAGAGAAGAATGGATTTGTCGTTCGTTACCAACCCCCCAATGAAACTGCTCAAGGATTGATCTGGTGGATTGTCATGTTGGGTGTTATGATATTGGGTTGGGTACTCATCATGCGTCGCATGGGCGGCGGCGGTGGCGGCGGCGGACAGATTTTTAATATTGGTAAATCCAAAGCCACACTGTTTGAAAAGGGAAAAGGAACCCAAGTAACTTTTAATGACGTTGCAGGATTGGAAGGAGCCAAGGAGGAGATTCAAGAGATTGTTGAATTTTTGAAGAACCCCAAGAAGTATACTGAGTTGGGAGCAAAAATTCCCAAAGGTGCATTGCTCGTAGGTTCTCCAGGTACAGGAAAGACATTGCTTGCCAAAGCCGTTGCTGGAGAGGCGCAAGTTCCTTTCTTTTCTTTGTCAGGAAGTGATTTTGTGGAGATGTTTGTTGGAGTAGGTGCAAGCCGAGTTCGTGACTTGTTCAGACAAGCCAAAGAAAAAGCGCCAGCCATTATTTTTATTGATGAGATTGATGCCATTGGACGCGCAAGAAGTAAGAACATTAACTTCGGGAGCAATGATGAGCGTGAAAATACCTTGAACCAATTGCTAACAGAAATGGATGGTTTTGGAACCAATTCAGGTGTTATCATCCTTGCAGCCACCAACCGTGCCGATATATTGGACAAAGCGCTTTTGCGCGCAGGTAGATTTGATCGCCAGATTTATGTAGATATGCCGGATGTTAAGGAGCGTGTTCAAATATTCAATGTTCATTTGGCACATATCAAAAAAGGAGAAGGTCTTGATGTGGAATTTTTGGCAAAGCAAACCCCTGGTTTCAGTGGAGCAGATATAGCCAATGTATGCAATGAGGCCGCTTTAATTGCTGCAAGAAAAGGGCACACCGAGGTGGGTAAGCAAGATTTCTTGGATGCGGTAGATCGCATCATCGGAGGTTTGGAAAAGAAGAATAAAATCATTTCTGTAGATGAAAAGAAAACCATTGCCTACCATGAAAGTGGACATGCTTTGGTGAGCTGGTTGTTGCGTTATGCATCGCCTTTGGTGAAAGTGACTATTGTTCCTCGTGGTCGTTCTTTGGGTGCTGCATGGTATTTGCCAGAGGAGCGTCAAATCACAACTACAGAGCAAATATTGGATGATATGTGTGCTGCTTTGGGCGGAAGAGCAGCCGAAGAGATTGCGTTTGGAAAAATCTCTACAGGTGCCTTGTCAGATCTTGAAAAAGTTACCAAACAGGCATATGCCATGGTTAGCATTTATGGATTGAATGAGCGCATTGGAAATCGCAGTTATTACGATAGTTCAGGGGAGTCTCAGTTTCAAAAGCCATACAGTGAGGAAACGGCAAGAATCATCGATGAAGAAGTAAGCAAAATTATAGAAACAGCTTATTTGAAGGCAAAGGAGTTGTTGGGCGCTCACAAGGATCAATTGGACCAATTGGCAGGTAAGCTTTTAGAAAAAGAGGTGATTTTTAAAGATGATTTGATAGAGGTTTTGGGGCCGCGTAAATGGGAGGAAGAAGTCAAAGTTATTGATCAACCAGCTTCAGAAGGTATGCTTGAAGAAAAGAGTGTAGCACCCACTTCTGAAACATCATCTGATGATCAGAAACCTGCAGCAACCGACAATCAAGAAAAAGCAGCGGATTCCAATGAGTAATTTGGTCATTCGATCCATCACAGGCTTGTTTTTTGGCTTGGCGATGATTGGTGCATTTTTGTGGGGCCCAACGGCCACAGCAGTGTTATTTCTTTTATGGGTTTTTGTAGGTTCTCATGAATTTTATCAACTGACAGGAGCTTCATCTCATCGCGCTTGGGGAGGTATTGTATTGGGTGTAACCTTTTACATCTTTTTCTTTCTGATAGGTTCAGAGGTTTTGACTTATCAAGATTTGGTATTTCTACTGCCTGTATTCGTGTTGCTCATGACCTTAGAATTGGTGGTGCTTAGGCCTCATTTTGCCATGGATTTTGCGCGGGTATTGATGGGTTGGGTTTATGTTGCTCTGCCTATGTCCTTGGTCAGTTCATATGCCTTCATTCCAGGTAAATACACTCCTTGGTTACCCATTACCTTTTTTGCCATGTTATGGGTCAATGATTCGGGGGCATACTTTGTAGGGAGAGCTTTGGGAAAAACGAAATTGTTTGAAAAGGTGTCTCCTAAGAAAACTTGGGAAGGTTTTGTAGGCGGATTGTTAGCCACCGTGCTGTGTGGATTGGGATGTAGTCAGATTGACATGATACAAAGTGATTTGTTTTTAATGACAACATCTCATTGGATTGTTTTGTCATTGATCATTTCCATATTTGGAACCATTGGTGATTTAATAGAATCCCACCTGAAAAGAACAGCCAATGTAAAAGATTCAGGAGTATTGATTCCCGGTCACGGTGGGGTATTGGATCGATTTGACGGATATTTGATGGCCATGCCCATGGCATACACTTTTGTTTATTTAATTTATCGCATATGACCATCCACAAAGAAGGTAGAGGTTTGATTATTGTTACAACACTCATTCTGGGTTTAGTTGTATTTTGGGACAAGCAGACGGAAGGTTTGTTTTGGTTAAAGTTGTTGGTCACAGCCGGTGTGATTTTTTTCTGGATTGCATTTCTGCAATTTTTTAGATTACCCAAAAGGGTTAATGGTGCCCAAGCCAATGAGTTGGTGGCCCCTTGCGACGGTAAAGTAGTAGTAATTGAGGAGGTTGAAGAACCAGAGTATTTTAAAGATAAGAGAATACAAGTCTCGATTTTTATGTCCCCACTTAATGTGCATGCCAACTGGACCCCAATTGGTGGTGAGCTGACTTATGTGAAGTACCATCCCGGTAAGTTTTTGGTAGCATGGCACCCAAAGAGTTCAACAGAAAATGAACGTACGACTGTTGTTGTAAAAGCCAAAAACGGAAAAGAGGTGTTGTTTCGTCAAATTGCGGGCGCTGTGGCTAGAAGAATTTGTTTTTACGTAAAGACTGGCCAGCTCATTGCAAAAGGAGAAGAGTTTGGATTTATTAAGTTTGGCAGCAGGGTTGATTTGTATTTTCCATTAGGCACAGATATCAAATGTAAAATAGGTGACGCAACCACGGGTAATGAGACGGTTATAGCCTCATGGTAGGCTGCGTTTTGGAATGATAAACCACAATAGTGAAAATGAGAAAAGGGATCTCAAGATCCCTTTTTCTATTGTAAGATAGTATAACTTTTATTTGATAAACTCAACGTCTTTAACCGTGGTGCTCACGGCATTGACACATAACACAGGGATTTGCGCGTCATTGTTGATGACTTGCTGCTCCTCAGATGAGCTAAACATTCCCATAAATCCACTTTCGTGTGAGTTGACGATACAAATCAAATCGGCCTCAATGGCTGCGGAATATTTAATCATTGACTTAACAAAGGATTTGTTTTCTGTGATTTCTACTTCGTAATCAATTCCGCGCCCCTCAAGATATTCTGCAGCAAAAGCTAGATTGCGCTCCAATTGGTTTTTCAAAAACTCATCAGTCTCATTGGGAGATACCAAATACACTTTGGAGTTGAAATACTTTGCCATATTTCCCACTGAAGTTAATTTTTGCTTGGTCTCCTTTTGCAAGTCCATTGGAACTACCAATTTGTGGTAACCATGCGGACGGATGGTTCTTTCTTGCGTAACAATAAATGGAACCAATGATTCAGTAACTATTTTCAAGGCACGGCTACCAGTCAAGAATTGCATTCCTCTAATTCCATGGGTACCCATGATGATCAAGTCGGCTTCCATTTCTGAAGAAACCTTATCAATGTCCTCAAAAATATTTCCAATGCGCACTATGGTTTCAATGGTTTCACCTTTCTCTGCTCTCACATACTCTTTCAAAGCATTCATTTTGGCTTTTGCTTCAGCCACTTGAAATTTGTTGTCAATGATGTGTGTAACATAAACGGTAGCTTTGATGGTCTTACCCATAACCAATGCATGGTCCAATGCCACTTCACTTACGCGTGTAAAGTCATATGGGGTAACGATCTTTTTTTCCATATTCATAAATTTCTTCAAAAATAGGGATAAAAAAACAATGATTAGTCAGTTTTAACGACTTCAAGGAAGGAAAGAATCATCTGTAAAAATTCTTGTGGAGCCTCAGCATGGACCCAATGTCCTGCGTTCTCAATACTTTGGAATTTTGCCAATGGAAATTGAGAAAAAATGAAGGAATGATCTGCGGATACAATATAATTAGACTTTCCACCGGCAAGAAATAGGGTAGGCAGTGACACGGACTTGTTGGGCAGGGCGGCCAGAATGTGGTCTATGGATTGTTCCAAAACAGGTGCATTGAAGCGCCATGCCAATCTGCCATCCTCTATCCAATACATGTTTTTCAGTATGAATTGCTGTGTGGAGAAATCTGGAATGAAGGGTGCTATGCGGGTTTCAGCCTCCTTTCTGCTGGTGCAGTGTTCTATGTCTACCGCATGAATGGCATCAAATACGGGACCATGGTGCGGAGGATATGCTTTGATTCCCATATCTATAACCATCAATTTAACCACCTTTTCAGGATATGCTTGCGCAAAATACATGGCCGTTTTACCACCCATAGAATGTCCCAAAACATGAGCGTGGTGTATACCCATGAATTCCATTGTTTCATTTACATCTTCAGACATGACAAAATAGTTCATCTCATCAGAATGTCCGCTGTGTCCATGGTTGCGCTGGTCAATCAATGTAACCTTGAACCATTGACTCAAGTATTTGGCATGCGTTTGCCAATTGTCTCCTGAACCAAATAACCCATGAAGAATGATCAAGTCATCACCCGTTTCTCCAATTGTTCTTGCATACAACCTCATAAGTAACTTGGATTTAATTGGTGCAAATACATTTTCACGGTGTTGTCCAGTCCAAAATATAAAGCATCTGAAATGAGCGCATGACCAATGGAAACCTCATCTAAGAAAGGGATCTGTTCAGCAAAAAAACGCAGATTTTCTAGTGACAGATCATGACCTGCGTTGATACCAAGCTCCAACTGTTTCGCTAAAAGAGCAGCGGTTTTGTACGGGTCAATGGCTTGATCTGGGTTTGACTTGTATTTTAAAGCAAATGATTCAGTGTACAATTCTACTCGATCTGTTCCCGTTTTTTTTGCCCCTTCTATTTGAGCTTCTATAGGGTCAACAAATATGCTTGTCCTGATTCCGTTTTTTTTAAACTCACTAATGATGTCTCTTAAAAAGTTAGCGTGTTTGATGGTATCCCAACCCGCATTAGAGGTCAGAGCATCGGGAGCATCAGGCACCAAAGTAACTTGATGCGGCTTGGCTTGAAGGACCAAGTCAACAAAAGAGGTAGTGGGATTCCCTTCCACGTTTAGTTCCGTTTTGACAGTTTTTTTTAAATCAAAAACATCTTGGTATCGGATGTGTCTTTCATCAGGTCTTGGGTGCACAGTTATTCCGTGGGCTCCAAAAGATTCTATTTTCTTTGCTGCCTGAAGGATGTCGGGTGTATTTCCTCCTCTGGCATTTCTAATGGTGGCTATTTTATTGATATTGACACTTAACTTGATCATAATGGCGCAAAAATGCAGCTAAATACATTTAACTTCAATTGTTTTTTAAAATTTTGAAAGTGGAGTGATTCTTTTCCTTTCTTTGCTTTGAATATGAAAACAGCGTCTCAAATTATCGACACACAACTTCCAACATTGGGAGATGACTTTGATGTGGCTTTGGCGCTGAGATGGATGGATGAATGCAGTGTATCAGAGTTACCTGTAGTGGTCAATGGCGCGTTCAAAGGTTTGGTGAGTGAGAATCAATTGCTGGACATTGATGGGGAGGATACTTTCATCATGCCAGCACTGTCCTTTTGGAGCGTTGGACCAGATGATCATTTTTTCACTATGGTTCATCAGTTTGCCCGTTATCAAACGTCTATAGCGCCTGTCATTGGAAAAGACAATACCTACCTAGGTTGCGTGACAAGAGAAGATTTGGTGGATTTGTTGAATGACATGACTTCTGCTCACATTGATGGGGGGGTGGTATTATTGGAGATGGCGCCTAGAGATTATACCCTTCAGCAAATCTCACGAATTGTTGAGGAGAATGATGCCAAGATTTTGACTTTGTTTGCCTATCCCAATGAACGGGGAATGACAGAGGTTGTGTTGAAACTGGATGTGAAAAATATCAACGCCATCATCCGCAGTTTGGAACGATTTGATTACCGAGTGCGCGCCACTTTCCAACATCCAGAGGCCAACATTGACCTGTTGGATCGATATGATACATTGATGCGTTTTTTAGATGAGGATTAAGTCATGAAGATTTTTTTATATACCCGGAAAGTGGATATGGACCACTTTCAGTACATCAATCAATGGGTGGAGTTTTTAATCAGAAGAGGGTGTCAGTTGTTTGTTCAAGAGAATTTTTTATCCAATAATCTTAGTTTTTCTCCTTGGAGAGAATATTTCCAAGTTGTTTCAGAGAACAACCAAATTGAGGATGTGGATTTGGCTGTTGGCATTGGTGGTGATGGAACTTTGCTTGAGTTATCAAGATTCATCGGTAACCATAGAATTCCAATCATTGGCGTAAATACCGGTCGTTTGGGATTCCTTTCTGTTGTTCAATTGCATCAAGCTAAGGAGAGTTTTGAATGGATATTGAACCAAGAGTTTGAGATTGAGCACAGGAGTTTTATTTCTGTGACGCAGTCAGATCAAGAGGATGCCATTTTCCCCAACGCCTTAAATGAAGTGGTAATTGTAGGATATCCGCATAACACCATGATTGCCGTTCACGCTTATGTTAATGACAAGTTTCTCGCTACTTATTGGGCAGATGGTTTGATGTTGGCCACCCCAACTGGATCTACTGCTTATTCTTTGAGTTGCGGGGGCCCCATTGTATCACCAGATACCAATAGTTTTATCATAACGCCCATTGCTCCGCACAATTTGAATGTACGACCATTGATTATTCCCATATCACAAAAGGTGACTTTTATTCCTGAGAGCAGGGAGGGGAAGTTTATGATGAATATTGACGGTCAGGGTCATTTGATTCATGGCGGAGCCCGCATAGTCATGGAACGTGCTCAGAATGAGCTGCGTTTGGTCAAGCTGAGAGGCTCAGATTTTTTTGATACCATCAGGAACAAGATGGGCTGGGGTTTTGATCAGCGCAATTGATTTTCATATTTTGCGTTACCTTAGTAGCATGAAATCAGGGCGCGCAATCATTCTAAGTATTTCATTGATATTTCAATGTGTCTATCTGATGGCACAGACCAGTCGAAAGAACAAAAGCCATGAACTGGGTTTTAACTTTGGGGGTGGATATTACATAGGGGAGATTAATCCGCACTATGAGAATATCCTAAGAAACGCTAAGTTTAGCTTTGGGATGAGTTACAAACGTTTCTTCAGTAAGCGCTGGGGCCTTCGCGCTTCCGCCATGAACGGCAATACAGAGGCTTGGGATAAGAATAGCTCAGACCCAATGCAGCAATACAGAAACTTGAATTTTAGAAATCGATTTTATGAATTTGGATTGATGGGTGAAATCAATTTTTTTGATTACCAAATGAATTCAAAAAATTGGATTACGCCGTACATGTTTGCAGGAATGGCTTACTATATGATGAGTCCAGAAGGTTATTATCAGGGAGGCTGGATTCCTTTGCAGACCATGTATACAGAGGCTCAAATACCAGCCAATCAATACAAATTGAATGGACTTTCCATGCCATTTGGTGTAGGTCTTAAATTTAATATTCTTGGAGCTTTGGGACTTTCATTTGAATGGAGTATGCGCAAAACGTGGACAGATTATTTTGACGATGTCTCAGGTATTTATCCAGACAAACAATTTCAAATGGCCCAATATGGACCATTAAGCGCTGGATTGTCTGATCCATCTAGCCAAGGACAAATTGCATTGGGTAATGGAGTTTACACCAATGACAATATTCAACGTGGCGACCCCTCCAGCAATGATCATTATGGGTTCTTTCTTGCATCATTGATGATTAGATTGGATAAACCCGCCACCAATTGCTTCAAATAGGTGGTTTCTTTTTACTTTTGCCCGTCAGAATTCACGTGAGCCAGACTTTATTTGACCATATCAAGCAGGAACAAGTTCCTCAGCATGTTGCCATCATTATGGATGGGAATGGACGTTGGGCGAAACAACAAGGCAAGGACCGTGTCTTTGGCCATTTCCAAGGGGTTGAGTCAGTAAGGAATGCAGTGAAAGCAGCCATTAAAACACATGTCAAGTACCTGACGCTTTATGCGTTCTCTACGGAAAATTGGAATAGGCCAAAAGAGGAAGTGGATGCGTTGATGGAATTATTGGTCAATACCATTTTAAAAGAAGTTCCATCACTCAACGAGCAAGGTATACGGTTGCGTTTTATTGGGGACAGAGAAAGTCTCCCAGCTTCCTGTGTTTCAGCAATGGTGGAGGCCGAGGATTTGACGGCACATAACAATACGCTTCATTTGATCTTGGCTTTGAGTTATAGTGCCCGATGGGAGATTACGCAAGCAGTGAAAAGAATGATTGATGATCATGTGAACAGTCATGATGTGACCGACTCATTGTTTTCAAGTTATTTGGATACAAAAGACATACCTGATCCAGAACTTCTCATCCGTACTAGCGGAGAATTGCGCATTAGCAATTTTTTGCTTTGGCAAATAGCCTATGCAGAGCTATTTTTCACCCAGGCTTTTTGGCCAGATTTTAATGAAGAATTATTTTTTGAAGCAATACTTTCCTACCAAAGCAGAGAACGTCGTTTTGGCAAAACCTCTGACCAAATGAAACCGACAGCATGAAACATTTTTTGATTTCTACCTTCCTGTTGGTAGCTTTTATTTTTTCAGATTTTTTGGGCGTTGATGGCCATGCGCAGAAAGTTATAGGTGGAGATATCAATTACGCAGAACCACTGAAATATAAACTGTCAGGGTTGACAGTGATAGGTACGGAATTTACCGATGCTCAAGCCATCAAGGTTTTTTCAGGATTGGAAGAAGGCAAGGAAATCATGGTTCCCGGCGACGCAGTAACAGAAGCCATAAGGAAATTGTGGAAACAAAAACTTTTTAAAGACATTCAAGTCAAGGTTGCTGAGATAAGAGGTTCAGAGATTTTCTTGGTCATAGAGGTAAAGGAAATGGAACGTTTAGGCACGTTTAGATTTGAAGGTATCAAAAAATCTGAAGCAGATAACATCAGAGAAAAACTCGACTTGCGTTCTGGAAGGGTATGTGATGAGAACTTGAAGATGACTGCCAAAAATGAAATCTTGGATTACTACGTTGACAAAGGTTTTTTCAGTGCTGCAGTCAATATTACAGAAACACCAGACCCCATTGTTAAGAATGGCGTTCAATTGACTTTCAACATTAAAAGAGGTGAGCGGGTTAAGTTGGAAAATATTGTATTTGAAGGCAACAAATTGATGGATGCCAAAAAGCTTTCACGGAGTATGAAAAACACCAAGAAACAAGCTTGGTGGAGATTCTGGAAGGCATCAAAGTTTATTGAAAAAGATTTCGAAGAAGACAAAGCAGCTATTGTTGCAAAATACAACAAGGAAGGGTTTAGAAATGCCAAAATTTTAAAGGATAGCCTGTATAAAATTTCTGATGATAGAATGGTATTGCTGCTGAAGTTGGAGGAGGATAAGAAATTCTATTTTGGAGAAATTACGTTTGTAGGAAATACCAAGTATCAACGTTCAACCTTGGACAGTGTATTGAGCATTAAGAAAGGTGATTTGTACAATTTAGAATTGTTGAACTCACGCTTGAGTTTCAATCCCAATGGTCGTGACATAAGCTCATTGTATACCGATGATGGATATTTGAATTTCTATGCCTATCCTCTCGAAACATTGGTATTGCCAGATACAATAAATGTTGAGGTGCGCATGGGTGAAGGCAAGCAATTTAGAATTGGAGATGTCAATGTAAGCGGGAACACCAAGACCAATGATCACGTTATCTATCGTGAAATTAGAACCAGGCCTGGCGATCTTTTTAATCGTTCAGACCTGATGCGTTCTCAGCGAGAATTAAATGCCATGGGTTTCTTTAATCCCGAGGCTTTTGATATTAGAACCAATCCCAACCCAGACAAGGGGACTGTTGATTTGGAGTATGTCGTAGAAGAGAAACCCAGTGATCAAATTCAATTGAGTGGAGGCTGGGGTGGAGGCCGTGTAGTAGGCTCATTGGGACTTACTTTCAACAATTTTTCTTTGCGCAACATCGGAAAAAAAGACGCTTGGACACCACTGCCTTCAGGTGACGGACAGCGACTTTCCATCAATGCCGTTTCAAACGGGATTTTCTTTCAATCTTACAACTTCTCTTTTACAGAGCCGTGGCTAGGAGGAAAAAAACCGAATTCACTTACATTCTCTGCCTACCACTCAGTGCAAAGCAATGGACAGAAAAAGTACATCAATGATGACTTGAACCCCAATCGTCAATCATTGATTATTACCGGAGCTTCTTTTTCTTTTGGCCAACGCTGGCAGCGACCGGATGACTGGTTCATCTTTCAAAGCGGAATAACCTACCAGCATTTTGACTTGAATAGGTACGGGTCATTCTTTAGCTTCTCGCAAGGGTATTCCAATATCTTATCTGCAAATTTCACGATAGAACGAAATTCAGTTTCTGACCCCATCTATCCTACCTGGGGATCAAAAATTACACTAACAACTAAGGCGACTTTGCCATACACACTCATTGGAGAAAAAATTCAAGGAAAAGAGTATGATTATGCCAACATGACGGATCAAGAGAAGGTGGATTGGGTGGAATTCTATAAGGTCAAATTCACGGCTAAGTGGTATACCGCTTTGAATAAACACAAAACAAATAAATTTGTATTAAACACCAATGTTGGTTTTGGTTTTTTGGGTGCATACAACAAGGGACTTGGGCAGTCTCCGTTTGAAAGGTTTTATTTGGGTGGTGTTTTCTTGAGCGGTTTCTTGTTGGACGGACGTGAAATTGTTAATCTGCGTGGATACGATGATTTGTCCTTAACCACACCCTCAGATCGAGTTGGCGCACCGGCTATTACCAAGTATAGTTTGGAGTTGCGTTATCCTTTGACAACCAATCCCAGTGCTACAATTTATGCACTTACCTTCCTAGAAGGTGGGCGAACTTGGGCGGATTTCTCCAACTATGACCCCTTTAATTTGTACAAATCAGCCGGTGCGGGATTGAGAATATTCCTCCCTATGTTTGGTTTATTGGGCTTTGATTATGGTTGGAGATTGGATGAGATTAATAAATACCCCAATATGGCCAAAGGGCAATTCCATTTTTCTATTGGCATGAATCTTGGCGAACTCTAAACAATATCGTAAATTGCAGAACGTTTTAACGCCAATGAAAAATATTATTCTTTCCGTCTTTATTTGTCTCATCTCTTTTGGTGTGTCTGCACAGAAATTTGGTTACGTTGATTCCAAATACATTTTAAGTCACGTACAAGCCTATGCAGATGCGCAAGCAGAGATCGATCAGATGAGTGCTGATTGGCAAAAGGAAATCGAGCAAAAGTATGAGTCCATTGAAAAAATGGAAAAGGCCTATCAAGCGGAGAAGATCTTGCTAACGGGCGAAATGAAAAAGAAGCGTGAGGAAGAGTTGGAAGAAAAACGGAAAGAGGCCCGAGAGTTGCAGAAGAAACGTTTTGGTGTAGAGGGAGATTTGTTTAAAAAGCGTGAGGAGTTGATTAAACCCATTCAAGATGAAATTTATACAGCCATTCAGGAAGTTGCCAGTCAGGGTGGTTTGATGGTGATTTTTGACAAGGCAACCAACAGTAATATTTTATATTCCAATCCCAAGCATGATGTGAGTGATAAAGTCTTGAAGAAAATGGGTTTAAAGCCAGGGGAAACCAATGATGGCGGTGAAGAAGAAGGAGATGAAGATGGTGAGGAAAAATCAGAATCAGGAAAGAATACACCAGGCACTAAACCTACAGGCACTAAACCTGGCACAACCAATACAAAAAGAAACCCATAATCGTTTTAAATTAGAATACATGAAAAAGTTAAGTTTATTAGTAGTTGTTTTATTTAGTGCTGCAGTCATGAATGCCCAAAAAGTGGGACATACTGATGGTCAAGTGCTATTGTTCTCCATGCCAGAAATTACAAAAGTCAATGCTGACTTGGAAAAGATATCAGGTGATTTCACCAACACCATGAATGAAATGCAAAAGGATTATCAAACCAAGTTGGAAGAATTTGAAGCCAATAAAACGACTTGGCCTGAGGCTATTCTTCAATCCAAATACAAAGCCATTATGGATTTGGAAAAGAACATGACCGACTTTGAACAAACCGCCAATACGGAATTGGAAAAAAGTAGAAATGATTTTTTGCAACCATTGATTGAGAAAATTGGCAAAGCCATTGAGGATGTTGCAAAGGAAGAGGGATATTCTTATGTAATTGATGCAAGCACTGGAGTACTTTTATACCGTGGAGGAGATGATTTGACTGATAAAATCAAAGTAAAATTGGGTATTCCATTGACTGCTCCAACAGAGGTTAAGCCTACTCCTGCTCCTAAGAACTAATGCCCCATTCCGGACCAATAGGAATCTTTGATTCGGGCATTGGAGGAATGACCGTGGCACAAGCCATTCGTAAGGCTTTGCCCAATGAGCGTTTTATTTATTTCGGGGATACTGCACATTTGCCATACGGCGATAAATCTCCTGAGAGTATTAGGCATTACGCTGCGCGCATTACGCAGTATTTGATGGATCATAAATGCAAGGCCATAGTTATTGCTTGTAATACGGCTAGCGCTCATGCTTATAAAACGGTATGTGATGTGGCGGGCCCCGATGTTCCCGTTATAAATGTGATTGATCCGGTGGCTCAGTATGTAGCGGTCAAATTCAAGAAACAGAATATAGGTGTTATCGGTACCAAGGGTACTATTGCATCTAGGGTGTACGTGAATCGAATTGAAAAACTCAATAAATCATTAAAAGTAATTTCCAACGCCACACCGCTTTTGGCATCGATGATTGAGGAGGGTTTTTACAACAACAAGATTTCGCAGACCATCATCAATAGTTATTTGTCTAAGCCCAATTTCAAGGATATTGATGCACTTATATTGGCGTGCACTCATTACCCGCTGATCCGAAAGGAAGTTGATTTATATTACAAGAGAAAAATTGAGATCATCGACAATGGCGAGGTAGCTGCGACAGCGCTTAAGGAGGCATTGAGTAAAAAAGACTTATTGAACAATCGAAAAACCAAAGCCAAGGATGTTTTTGTGGTCTCTGATTACACAGCCGCCTTTGAACTTTCAACCAAAATATTCTTTGGTGAAAAAGTGGTTTTGAAAACGGCTAGAATCTGGAAGTGATTATCTACCTGCAGCGTAATCAGTAAGGTATTCAAAGGGCTTTGTGAGCTCCCCCAAATAAGTTTCCATTCCATCTTTGATCATTGCGTTGTCCTCTTCTAATAATGCTGGAATAACGTAATTTATCAATTCATTACCAAAATCCTCGGATGCATCTCTTGGCAGCTCGCAGGGTAGGTTATCGACGGACATTACCATTATTGAATTTTCCTTTTTCCAATCACACTCTTGTTGATCTATAGGACAATATCCAAAAAACGGTTCTGCAATCGTGCTGGCCTTAATAGTCGAAGCAATAGGACCATTGACATCACAACTGATGTCTGCAATCACCTTACAGCAGTTGTCGGGTGTAGCCAAATCAGCGGCAGTAATCAATAGCGGATTTCCTGATTTCCAGAGGTGACAAGCAAAGTATACATCGGCATCCTTCACCCAATCCATTAAAACACTTTTGTACAATTCTGGAGATTGGTAAAACTCCTTCTTATCAAATCCACCATCAGAAATGCGCTGGTAATATTGGTGGGTATCCAGATGCGTATAGATGTTTTCAGAACCTTGATAAGTATGAAATTCTTCAGGAGAGACCAATTGAAGATTAAAACGCTGAATCATTTCTTCAGCACCATGACCAACCCTGCCATAACCTGTAACCACAGCTTTGATTGGTTTTTTGAATAATTCATCATTGATATGGGACTCCATTTCAGCACGATCATGACAAGAAATGGGTGAGGGCAATTGATACCAGTTTTGTTTTAAGCCAAGCGCTCGGAAGCCTTCGAATACGCCAACGATACCTGCATATCGGCCAAAACCAATAACCCTTTTTCCTTTCTCATCCTTTAAAACTTCATAATCAATCAGGGTTATTCTCTTATCCATGATGGCCTTCAAGAGCTTGGCATTGTAAGGTTGTTTTTTGATCGTGTGGGAGAAAAAAAGATATGTCTTCTCGGTTATCAGCTGATCAATCGGAACTTCTTTAACGCCAATCAGCACATCACAATCTGTAACGTCATCTACAACAGCAACGCCTAAATCCAAATACTCTTGGTTTGTGAATTTTCTAATGGCGCTGGATTGTGCAACGATGGTAATATTGGGATATTTCGCCATTGCCTGCTTACATTGTTCAGGTGTAAGTGCAACACGAAAGTCAGGAGGCGTTTTCCCCTCTTTGATTAGACCTATTTTTAAATCTTTCATATATGCTGTCATTGAGCGTCGCAAAAATAAGTCTTGCGACGCTCAGAAAGCACAATATTTATGCAGCGGCCGAATTCTTTTTGGCTGATTGTTTGTTCGCATAAGCAACAGCTGCTTCTCTTACCCAAGCGCCATTGTCATAAGCGTTTTTACGTGTAGCAACGCGTTGCTTGTTGCACGGTCCGTTTCCTTTCACTACTTCATTGAATTCAGTCCAATCAATTTCACCAAAATCATAGTGACCTCTCTCCTCATTCCACTTTAAGTGAGGATCAGGTAGTGTGAGCCCCAAATATTCAGTTTGAGCCACCGACATGTCCACAAATTTTTGTCTCAATTCATCATTGCTGTGGCGCTTGATTCTCCAAGTCATGTTTTGAGAACTGTGCGCTGATTCTTTGTCACTTGGACCAAACATCATTAAACTTGGCCACCACCAACGATTCAAAGCATCTTGTGCCATTTGTTTTTGGGCTGGAGTTCCTTTGGCCAATGCAATCATGATCTCATAGCCTTGTCTTTGATGGAAGGATTCCTCTTTGCAGATTCTGATCATGGCACGGCTGTATGGCCCGTAGCTTGTGCGCTGCAAGGAAACTTGATTCACAATAGCAGCACCATCAACAAGCCAACCTATGGCGCCGATATCAGCCCAAGAGAGTGTAGGGTAGTTGAAGATACTGGAATATTTTGCTTTACCTGTGTTCAGTTCGTCAATGAGCGTATCTCTATCTACACCTAAAGTTTCAGCGGCGCTATACAAGTACAAACCATGTCCGCCTTCGTCTTGAACCTTGGCCAAAAGGATTGCTTTTCTTCTCAACGATGGAGCGCGTGTAATCCAATTGCCTTCAGGCAACATCCCTACAATTTCACTGTGGGCATGCTGTGCAATCTGACGAATCAGCGTCTTGCGGTATCCATCCGGCATCCAATCTTTGGCTTCCACTTTATTTTCGGCAGCTACGTAGGCTTCAAAACGTTCCAAGTTCTCCATGGTTCCTTCAAATTTTAAGCAATGTTAGGAAAGGAAAGCTTAATCAGGATATGAATTGGCTAAAATCATGAAAAAAAATGACCAAAGAACGTATTTTCGCGGCATGGCAAGACCCGTTTTTCATTCGTTGCGTGTGCATGAAGTGCGCAAAGAAACAGCTGACGCAGTATCTGTGGCTTTTCAAATCCCTTCAGAACTGGAAGAGGCATTTCGTTATCAACCCGGTCAATATTTGACTTTGAGAACAACAATAGATGGACAGGATATTAGAAGATCTTATTCCATCTGCAGCGCTCCTTTTGAGAAGTTGTGTCGAGTAGCCATCAAGAAGGTGGATGGGGGAGTTTTCAGCACATGGGCCAATGAACAATTGGCTTCAGGAATGGACTTGCAAGTAATGACGCCAATGGGTCATTTTACAGCGGCTATGGATGTCAGTCATGAGAAACATTATCTGCTGATTGGCGCCGGAAGCGGCGTAACGCCTTTGATCTCTTTGGCCAAGACGATTTTGAAGGATGAGCCCAAGAGTGAGGTGTCCATGATATTGGGTAATCGTCAATTCAATAGCATCATTTTTAGAGATGAATTGGAAGATTTGAAGGACTCTTATTTAGGACGTTTCAGGATGTTCCATGTTCTGAGCAGCGAGCCTAATGATGTCTCTTTGCTGCACGGCAGAATTGACAATGAAAAGATAGAAGGATTTTTAAAAACGTTTTTGGCTCACCCTCCTGTTGATGAGGTATTCCTTTGCGGTCCCCAGATGATGACGGAAGATGCGCGTGATTTGTTTTTGGCCAAAGGAATGAATCCTGAGCAGGTTCATTTGGAATTGTTTGGAACAACCTTGCCACAAGGATCCGCAAAAAAAGTTGTTATAGAAGACAAAGGTGAACTTTGTGAAGTTTCAGTGATTTTTGATGGACAACAGACGGATTTTAAAATGCCAAAAACCCAACCCGTTTTGGATGCGGCGCAAGCTGCGGGGGTTGATATTCCTTTCAGTTGTAAGGGAGGTATGTGTTGTACTTGTCGTGCCAAGGTGATGGAAGGGCAGGCGGAAATGATTGTGAATTATGCGCTAGAACCTGGCGAGGTAGAATCAGGTTATGTGCTCACTTGTCAAGCCCTTCCCAAATCAGACAAGTTGATTGTCGACTTTGATCAATAAAAAATATTTTTGATGCCTCCTCTCCGTGTAAATTTGTAACATGGAGATTCCAAGTAAATATGAACCACAAAGTGCGGAAGCCAAGTGGTATGCCTATTGGTTAGAGAAAGGTTTTTTTAATAGTGTGCCAGATGATCGTCCGGCCTACACCATCGTTATTCCACCGCCCAATGTGACAGGAGTATTGCACATGGGGCACATGCTCAACAATACCATTCAAGATGTATTGATTAGAAGGGCCAGAATGCGTGGATATAACGCATGTTGGGTGCCAGGAACGGACCACGCCTCCATTGCAACAGAAGCCAAAGTGGTTCAGAAACTGAGAGCGGAAGGAGTCAAGAAATCTGATTTGTCTAGAGAAGCTTTTTTGGAGCACGCTTGGGAGTGGACGCACAAGCATGGAGGAATCATTCTAGAGCAGTTGAAGAAATTGGGAGCGAGTTGCGATTGGAATCGCACGCGCTTTACCATGGATGAAAAATATTACGAGGCGGTTATTGATACCTTTGTTGACTTATACAACAAAGGAAGAATCTATCGTGGAGAGCGCATAATCAATTGGGATCCTGCAGCCAAAACAGCTCTTTCCGATGAGGAGGTTATTTATAAAGATGTTCAATCACATCTGTACCATTTGAAGTATCAGGTGGTTGGAAGTAATGAGTTCATTGTGGTTGCCACAACACGTCCAGAGACCATCCTTGGCGATACTGCGGTTTGCGTCAATCCAAAGGATGAGCGTTACAAGCACCTGCACGGAAAGAAAGTGATGGTGCCTTTGGTTAATAGAGTGGTAACCATCATTGCGGATGACTATGTTGACATGGAATTTGGAACGGGCTGCCTTAAGGTTACGCCTGCTCACGACATGAATGACTTTATGTTGGGACAAAAGTATCAGCTGGAAATCATCAATATGATGAATGATGATGGTACTGTGTCAGAAGCTGGAGGAATGTATATCGGTCAAGATCGATTTGCAGTTAGAAAACAAATCGCTTTGGATTTAGACGCTGCAGGACTTTTAATAAAACAAGAACCCTACAGCAATAAGGTTGGTTATTCTGAACGCACTGATGTGGTTATTGAACCAAGATTGTCCATGCAGTGGTTTGTTGACATGAAAGAGTTGAGCAAGCCAGCTTTGGAAAATGTCATGAATGACAACATCAAATTTTTCCCTCCCAAGTTCAAGAATTCATACAAGCATTGGATGGAGAACATCAAAGACTGGTGTATTTCAAGACAACTTTGGTGGGGACATCAAATCCCTGCTTATTACACAGAGGATGGGAATTGGATCGTGGCAAAATCTTTGGAAGAAGCACAAGAAAAGTGCAAGTCTCAGTATCCAGAATATACAGGAGGATTGAAGCAAGATGAGGATGTCTTGGACACTTGGTTCTCCTCTTGGTTGTGGCCCATAGCAGTATTTGATGGGTTTTACAGTGAGGATGAAGTATCTTATTATTACCCAACAGCTGATTTGGTTACGGCTCCTGAGATTATGTTTTTCTGGGTGGCTAGAATGATTATCGCAGGGTATGAATACAGAGATGAATTGCCCTTTAGAAACGTTTATTACACCGGTATTGTAAGAGATAAACAAGGCCGCAAAATGAGCAAATCATTGGGTAATTCACCAGACCCATTGGTTTTGATTGATCAATATGGTGCGGACGGAGTTAGAGTGGGAATGTTGCTTTCATCGCCTGCTGGAAATGATTTGCTATTTGATGAATCGCTTTGTGAGCAAGGAAGGAATTTCGCCAATAAAATTTGGAATGCGTTCCGATTGGTAAACGGGTGGGGACAAAACACAGAAAAAGCGCAGCCCAGAGGCTCTGCTGTCGTTGCCGTTCAATGGATGAATGCACGATTGAATCAGGTAATTGATCAATTGAATGATGATTATGACAAGTTCAGAATGAATGAGGCCTTGATGAACACCTATAAGCTCGTTTGGGATGATTTCTGTGCTTGGTATTTGGAGATGGTCAAACCTCCATACGGTGAAAAATTAGATGAGGAAACTTACTCAGCAACTATTGAAATCTTTGAGAAAATTTTAACGCTGCTGCATCCGTTTATGCCTTTCTTGTCTGAAGAGATTTGGCAAACTATTAGAGATAGAAAGGAAGGAGAAAGCCTTTGCGTGGCGCAGTGGCCAACATCATATTCCACTGATGGAGAGTGGCTCGATGGATTTGAGGCCTTCACAGAAACGGTAATAGGAATCAGAAATATTCGAAAAGACAATGCGATTGCCAACAAGGAGAAGTTGGTCTTGAAAGTTTTATCTCAAGATGGAGGGTTGTCTGCCTATCACGCTGCCGTGGAACATTTAGGTAATATTGAAGCAACGGAAATGTGCAATGAAAAGCCAGCAGGTTGTTATTCATTTATTGTCAAGGGCCGTGAGTTCTTTATTCCGTTTACTGAAAAATTTGATGTTGGGGCTGAGTTAAAAAAGTTGGGAGAAGAACTGAATTACACTGAAGATTTCTTGTCTAAAGTTAGATTGAAACTTCAGAATGAGCGTTTTGTTTCCAATGCTCCGCAGCAAGTTTTGGACTTGGAGCGCAAGAAGGAGGAGGACGCTTTGCATAAAATAACTTTATTGAAGACCCAAATAGCAGCATTAGGGAAATAAGTCGGTATTATTACTGAATTGTTATTGAAAAAAAGAAAATAGTTTTGAGAACATCACTAACCGCTTATATTTGCGATTACGACGAAAAATTATGAAAAAGATATATTCTTTGATTGCAGCGTTGCTAACATTGACAACGCTTACCACCTGGTCACAGCACGTGCACGATTTTAAATGTGGACATTCGCGTCAACACGCCAAGTTGTTGCAAGAAAACCCACAAATTGCTCAATGGCAGGCACTGTCTGATCTTTACATTGCTGAATTTTTAAGAAATAATCCTGGTTTGGATCGTGATGATTCAACACAGATTTATACCATACCTGTGGTTTTTCACATCATTCACAACTTTGGTCCTGAGAATATTCCCAATGAGAATGTCTACAATCAGGTTGCGATCTTGAATAGAGATTATCAAAAGTTGAATGCAGATACGAGTGTTGTTGTTAATGCTTTCCGTTCCAAGATTGCCAATTGTGGATTTCAGTTCAAGCTAGCCACTATTGATCCAATGGGCAATTGCACCAACGGTATCGATCGTATTGTTTCTCCTTTGACCAATATCGGATCTGATATTGCCAAACTGAATCCATGGCCACGCCATAAGTACTTGAATGTATGGGTGGTGAACAACATGGAAGACGGAGTAGCGGGTTATGCATTTTATCCTTCAGCTGTAGCTGATCCTTTCTCAGCATGGAGAGATGGTATCATTATCCGATACAATTACATCGGATCACTTTCTCCTTCAAGCACTGGAACTAGTAGAGCATTGACTCATGAAATTGGCCACTGGTTGGATTTGTCTCACACTTGGGGTAATACCAACGATCCAGAGGTGGAGTGTGGTGACGATAACGTTGAGGATACTCCTCCAACAGCAGGACATGATAATTGCAGCAACGTGCGTGATTATGAGTGCGACTCAGAAACTTTGCCATTGACCAATGAAACCAATCAATCCGTTTATGTTTTCACTGGTTTAACAGCCGCAGCAGGCACAGTTGATTCTATTGCTGTTCCAGCCATGGAAGATGGTGGTGTGGTTTTCTCAAATTTCAGCGCTAATGGAGTTTCAGGTGCCACAGCTGAGAATGATAAGTTCTCATTTTCGAATTGGGATTTAGGTGCTTCCAATGGCTTAACGAGTTATCCAAACTTGACAGGTATTATCAATACAGGAAAGTATTATGAGTTTACAGTGAGCAATGATGTTACGCAATTGCTTAACATGACAGCTTTAACTTTTGATGTAGCAAGAAGTACTGATGGACCGAGAACATTCTCTGTTCGTTCAAGTGCAGACAATTTTGCCACAAATATTTCTGGTTCAATCAGCCCTGCTAATCCAGGTTTGAGTGTTCAAGGAAGCAATATTTTCTTCATCACTGCTGACAATGCTACTCAGCAGGTTGGATCAAGAATTGCATTGTCTGGAAATGCTTTTGCACTTAATGAAGGCTCTGTTACCTTCAGAATTTATGCATGGAATGCAGAAGGTGCCAATGGTAATTTTTCAGTAGACAACGTTGCTTTGATTGGAGCCTATGGTACAATTGAAAATGTACAAAACTACATGGAGTATTCTTATTGCTCTAGCATGTTTACCCAAGGTCAAAAGGAGCGTATGATTGGCGCATTGAATGTGCCTATTGCTAGCCGTAACAATTTGTGGAGTGCAGAAAACTTGGCTGCAACAGGTACAGATGGTATCAACGATTTGTCATGTGCACCTACTGCTGACTTCTATCCGGAGTTTAGCATTGCTTGTGAAGGAAGCAATGTTCAGTTCTTTGATTATTCTTCTGATGCAGATGCTACCACTTGGTCTTGGACTTTCCAAGACGCTACACCAGCAACAAGTTCAGCGCAAAACCCAACAGTTGTTTTCAATGAGTTCGGTTGGAAGACAGTGACATTGACAGCAGGTAATGCCAATGGTACTTCAACTACGACAAATACGATGGCAATTTATGTTACTCCAACTTCATGGTGGGAAATTCCTGGCGTTTTGCAAGAAAATTGCAATGCCAATCCGTTCTCTTATTTTGGTTGGAAGTCATACAATTTGGCCAGTAACAATACTGATTTCAGTTATGCAAGCAATGTAGGTTTTGGATCTGCCAACGGTTCAATCTTATTGGACAATGCCAATGCGGAGGCTTCACCTAATGGAATGGTAGGTTTTGATTCTGATGAGTTGGTTTCACCAGCGATGGATTTGAATATTTTGTCCAGTGGTAAGTTGACTTTCCGTTATGCTTATTCTACAGGGGCTTTGACCGAAACTAATATCACAGAATCTTTAGAGGTTTGGTCAAGCCGTGATTGCGGTGAATCATGGCAGTTGCGTTCGACAATCGACGGTACTGAATTGGTTACCGCTGGTGCTGGTGCAGCATACTTTGTTCCTAATACTTCTACCCATTGGGGATACAAGGAAGTTACCATTCCTTCCACTTATGAGACTGAGAACGTTCGTTTTAAATTTATCTTCAATTCATCTATGTTCAGCAATAACTTGTATTTGGATGATATCAATATTACTGGAACTGTAGGCCTAGATGAGTTTGGGAAGCGCCGTCAATTCAGTGTTTATCCTAATCCAACCAGTGACATTTTGAATGTAGAATTGCCAACTGATGGAGGTACCTACACATCATTGAATGTAATGGATCTTTCTGGTCGTGTAGTTTACACCCAATTGATTACAGCACAGTCCAAATTGCAAATCTCAACTGCTGCCTTGGCTGCGGGAGTGTATGTGATTGAATTGAATGGAAATACTGGTAAAGTGGCACAACAATTCATGAAGGGAATTGAATAATCAAAAATGAGAATATTGAAAAAGGCCGTCATTGACGGCCTTTTTTATTGTTCAATAATGATGTTGAACCCAATTTTTATGCAAAGACAGTTTGAAGCGCTGATTTAAAGGATTCGATTGTTGTTGAAATGTCTTCCATACTGTGTGCGGCTGAAATGAATCCAACTTCATAGCCACTGGGACCCAGATACACGCCTAGTTCCAATAAAGCTGCGTGCAAGGGGGCAAATCGTTTTACCTCTTCAGCATTGATTTCTTTCATGGATCGCACGGAATCAGCAAAACCAAAGGACAACCAAAAGATGGACCCTACAGAGAAAATTTTAAAAGTGTATCCTTTTTCTTGCGCAAACGCATTGATTGAACTCACTAGGAAGTCAGTTTTGCTTTTTAAGTTGTCATAAAAACCAGGCACAAGGCAAGCCTTCAATTGCGCTATACCAGCGGCCATGGCTACAGGATTTCCGCTCAAAGTACCAGCTTGATATACTGGTCCATCCGGTGCTACTTTTGACATGATTTCTGCTGATGAAGCGTAAGCACCAACGGGCATTCCACCGCCGATGATTTTTCCAAAGGCCATTACATCAGGTTGAATTCCATAATAACCAGCAGCACCTTCAAATCCAACTCTAAAACCTGATATCACTTCATCAAAAAGCAAAACAATACCTTCGCGGGTACAAATGGTTCTTAAATCTTTTAGGAATTGAACATCCTGAATCAATAAACCATTATTGGCAGGAATGGGCTCTATTGCGATAACAGCTATTTGATTTTTATAGCTCTCCACAGCTCGTTCAACGGCCTCAATATCATTCAATGGAAGGACAATGGTTTCTTTGGCATATGATTCTGGAATACCAGCAGAGTCGGAGGTTCCTAAAGTAGCCATCCCACTGCCTGCTTTGACAAGCAGACTATCAACGTGACCATGGTAACAGCCCTCAAACTTGATGATTTTGTCTCGTCCTGTATAACCGCGAGCCAAACGAATGGCACTCATAGCAGCTTCAGTACCGCTGCTCACAAATCTGATTTTTTCGATAAATCGGTGGTGAGACAGAATGAGGGTAGCCAATTCATTTTCCAACAGTGTAGGCGCCCCAAAACTGCTTCCTTTGGCTACGGCCTTAACAATGGCCTCGACAACTTGATCATTGGCATGACCTAAAATTAATGGCCCCCAAGAGCAACAGTAATCGATGTACTCATTGCCATCAATGTCCCATACATGAGAACCCTTTCCGCGGTCAAAAAAGATTGGACTTCCTCCCACGGATTTAAAAGCCCTTACCGGAGAATTTACTCCACCAGGAAACAAGGCTTTTGCAACTTCAAAGGCCTCATTTGATTTGTTTCTGATCATCATGCAATCTCTTCAACAACAAAGCGGTACTGCTCCATAATGGCATTGCAAAGCAATTTCTGACAAGCGTCATCTACTATTTTGGCAGCGGCTTCTTTAGAGTCGGCATCCACCCAAATGGTCATGTGTTTTCCAATGCGAACGTTGCTGATTTGGCTTAAACCAAGATTTCCCATTGCCGATGTAACGGCTTTTCCTTGTGGGTCTAATAATGCATCCAATGGCATTACATCTACTTCTGCTTTGAATTTCATGATGATATTTTTTTGTAATGAGCCAATGACAACAGTATGTATTCAACTGTAATAATCATTGTGCTTGCAAAAATAGATAAATCCAATAGTTCACAAGTGAGTAATGTTAATGCAGCGGATAAAATTAATATCCATCTGATCTCTTGACCTTTCCAAGCTAGACCTTTGAATTTTAAATTCAATAAGGGAAGCGTAGAGACCATTAATAAAGTGGTCAATGCGACAAAAAGCAATAAGATTGAAGGTGGGAATTGATAAGTTTCTTCCCAAGAATATCCCAAAATGGCCACCCATATCATCGCGTTGGCTGGTACGGCTAATCCTTTGAAATGTTCCACTTTTGAAGTGTCTAAATTAAAACGACCAAGCCGATAGGCTGCACCGACGGCAATGATAAAACAAGCATAGCGCAAAGGATGATTGTCAAGAAGGTGGAAAGCCCACATTGCAGGCACAACACCAAATGAAACAACATCAGCCAATGAGTCCAATTGCCCTCCGAGGGCAGAGGATACATTTAATACACGAGCTACTAATCCGTCAAAAAAATCTAAAATTGCAGCTGTTAAAATCCATCCAATGGATAGCATGGGATCATCTTGCACATACAAAATGGCCATGCATCCACAAACCAGGTTTCCCATGGTTATCGCATTGGGAATCCAAGCCTTCATGGTTACAAAGTTTGTTTCACTTCTACTTCTTCAAAAGCTTCGATGATGTCACCAACATTGATGTCATTGAATTTATCTATATTCAATCCACACTCATATCCTTTGGTAACATCTTTTACATCGTCTTTGAAACGTTTCAAAGATCCTAGGTTTCCAGTGTAAACCACAATACCATCTCTGATGATTCGGACTTTATTGTTTCGATTGATTTTTCCATCTTGAACAAAACATCCAGCGATGGTTCCCACCTTAGTAATTTTGAACGTTTCACGGATTTCTGCCGTACCCACCACTTTCTCTTCAATTTTGGCGGATAGCATTCCCTCCATGGCCTCCTTGATTTCTTCAATGGCCTTGTAGATGATGCTGTATTGACGAA
This sequence comes from Flavobacteriales bacterium, assembly GCA_947504275.1. Lineage (GTDB taxonomy): Bacteria > Bacteroidota > Bacteroidia > Flavobacteriales_D > Sanyastnellaceae > CAMCTV01. The sequence goes on along the minus strand of CANNHA010000009.1, from coordinate 2,492 downwards.
TTTGTATTTCTTCTGCCTCAGCCAATTTGCGTGCTCCCGTACTTGGACGAACTTGGAAACCTACGATGATGGCATCGGAGGCTGAAGCCAACAATACATCACTTTCAGAAATTTGACCCACACCTTTGTGAACGATGCTGACCTGTACTTTGTCAGTAGAAAGCTTTTGCAAGCTATCCACTAAAGCTTCTACAGAACCATCCACGTCACCTTTTACAATCAAGTTCAATTCTTTGAAGTCACCCAAAGCAATACGACGACCAATCTCCTCGATGGTCAAATGCTTCTTGGTTCTCACGCTTTGTTCACGCTGCAATTGTTGACGCTTGGTAGCAATCTCACGAGCCTCACGTTCATCTTCAAAAACAAAGAATTTATCACCTGCATTTGGCGCTCCCTCAAAACCCAAAATTGAAACTGGGGTAGCGGGACCTGCTTCATCTATTTTCTGACCGCGTTCGTTGAACATGGCACGCACGCGACCGCTCCATTGACCAGCAAGGATGGAGTCACCAATGCGCATGGTACCAGACGATACCAAGCACGTAGTTACAAAACCACGTCCCTTGTCCAAAGAAGCTTCAATGATGGTACCATTGGCGCGTTTGTTTGGATTGGCTTTCAAATCAAGCATTTCAGCTTCTAAGACAACTTTTTCTAAAAGCTTGTCAATGTTTAATCCTTGTTTGGCGGCTATTTCTTGAGACTGGAATTTCCCTCCCCACTCTTCAACCAAGATGTTCATGGCTGAAAGCTGTTCTCTAATTCTATCTGGGTTGGCACCTTCCTTATCAATTTTGTTGTAAGCAAAAATCATAGGAACTCCTGCTGCCTGGGCATGTGAAATGGCTTCTTTGGTTTGCGGCATGACATTGTCATCCGCTGCAATTACAATGATAGCCAAGTCAGTGACCTGTGCACCACGGGCACGCATAGCGGTAAAGGCCTCGTGACCCGGAGTGTCAATGAATGTTATTTGTTTTCCTGTGGGCAACTTCACACTGTAAGCACCCATATGCTGGGTAATACCTCCGGCTTCACCAGCCACAACGTTGGCTTTACGAATAAAATCAAGCAAGGAAGTTTTACCATGGTCAACGTGTCCCATTACGGTGACAACAGGAGGTCTAGAAACCAATGAATCATCTGCATCTGACTCTTCAAAAGATGCCTCAGAAACTTCGGCACTTACAAATTGGATTTCAAAACCAAACTCTTCTGCAATGATTTGAATGGTCTCTGCATCCAATCGTTGATTGATAGATGCAAAAATACCCAGCTGCATGCAAGCGGCAATGATTTCAGTCGGTTGACGGTTCATCATTGTCGCCAATTCAGAAACAGTAACAAACTCCGTTAGTTTCAGGATCAAATTTTCCGCTTGCTCGCGAATTTTACGCTCTTCATGCTTGCGAGCTACGTTGTCACGCTTATCCCTTCTGTTTTTAGAAGCTTTTGATTTACCTTGACCACCCAAACGCGCAAGCGTTTCGCGAATTTTATTTTGAATGTCTTGTTCACTTAATTCCGCTTTGGGTTGCGCAGTTTGACCAGCTTGACCAGTTTGACCAGGACGAGGCTTGTTTTGATTGCGTTTGTCAATTTCTTGTTGACGATTGATGTCAACCTTAGAGACGCGTTTGCGTTTGCGTTTCTCTTTGTTGTCATCCGCTTTTTGCTCTGGCTTTTTCTTCTCCTGTTCTACAGGCAGAACAATTTTGCCCATCACCTTTGGGCCGGTCAATCTTTCCACGTTAACGCGGATGAGCTCTTTCTCTTCGGGTTGAGGGGGAGCAACAGGTTCTGTTGTTGGCTCCACCGCAGCAACGGGTTCTATAACGGCTTCTGCAATTGTTTCAGCAGGGGCTTTAGCTTTTTCCTCTTCGGAAGTTTTCTTCCCTTTCTTGCTGGCAACAGGCTCTGCAGCTACCTCTTTATCTTTCTTTTTCTTGCCCTTGCCTTGAATGGCCGAGAGATCAATTTTTCCAATGATCTTCACTTCATTTTGACCTTCGGCTTTTTCAGCAACGGGTTCAATGATAGGTGTGTTTGGAATATTGATTTCTGAATTGGTTTCTGATACAACCTCAATTTTGGATTCAACAACATCTTCCGGCTTTGGTTCAGGTCTTTTTCTCTTGAATTGAGTAAGATCAATTTCCGAATTCTCTTCTTCTTGTTGGTCAGATTTCTTTTTTGAATCTTGAATGGTAACCGTCTCTCTGGACTCCTTGATTTTGGTAGCTACCGCTTTGGTTTTTTCTTTGGCAATCTGATCACCTGCAAATTCTGCAAGCAACATATCATACACCTCAGCCTCAATTTTGGCCATTGGATTGCTATCGATAGAGAAGCCTTTTTTGGCTAAAAACTCCACGATGGTATCCTTACTCACGTTGAGTTGAGTAGCGGCTTTCCCTAATCGTTGTGGTCCTTTTGTTTCTGACATTTTGTTGTAATTTAAAATAACTTATCTTTCCCCTCTTTCTTCT
>CANNHA010000008.1 GCA_947504275.1 Flavobacteriales bacterium | reverse complement strand
TCATGGACATGGCCAACTTGATTCTAGAGCAAGGGTTTGGGAAATTAACCAGGCTATCGCAATTCTCTTTGCAAGATTGGATGGCCATTAAGGGAATTGGTTTCGGAAAAGCTGCCGTGTTAACTGCAGTATTTGAGTTGGCACGTCGCAGGCGATTTGAAGAGTTGGATAAAAAGAAATCTATTTCTTGTTCCAATCATGCGTTTGAGTATTTGGTAAAACATTTGGGGGATTTGACGCATGAAGAATTCTGGATTTTGTTGCTCAATAGAAACAACTCAGTAATCACCGCAAAGCGCATCAGTGAAGGAGGACTTACAGCTACTTTGGTAGATCCAAAAAAGGTGTTTTCATTGGCTCTGCAGCATCATGCCAACGCTATTATTTTGGCACACAATCACCCAAGCGGGAGTCTGATTCCATCAGAACACGATTTGGACATCACAGCCAAATTGCGCGCTGTGGGAAAGGTGATGGAATTGTTGGTGATGGATCACTTAATCGTTCATGGGAATGCGTATTTTAGCTTCGCCGATCAAGGCTTATTAGAATGAAGAGAATCATGACCGTTGTTGGGGCACGTCCCCAGTTCATCAAGGCAGCCGCGCTGAATAGGGTTTGGAGAAATGATTACGCAGGAAGGGTGCAAGAGCTCATCGTTCACACAGGTCAGCATTATGATGAATCCATGTCCGAAGTTTTTTTCAGGGAGATGGAGATTGATGCTCCTTTTCAGGTGTTTTCTGCAGGGTCAGGCACACATGGAGTCCAGACAGGTAAAATGATGATGGATTTGGAGTCTTTGATTCTAAAAGAATTACCAGATGCCGTTTTGGTTTATGGTGATACCAATTCCACACTGGCCGGAGCTTTGGTGGCTGCTAAAGCCAATATTCCTGTGATACATGTTGAAGCTGGTTTGCGCAGTTTTCAGCGCACCATGCCGGAGGAAATCAATCGCATTGTGACCGATCACTTGTCCACCTTACTGTTTAGTCCCACCCCATTGGGATTGGAGAATTTGGAAAAAGAAGGGATGACCAATGCCACAGCGCCATATTCACCGGTTAATCCTGGTGTCTTTCAATGCGGTGATGTTATGTATGACAACGCGTTGTATTATGGTACAAGGGAATACCGACCTGAAGTAATACCCTTTGTGGGCAAACAGTTTGTTTTATCCACCATTCACAGGGATCATAACACGGACCATCCAGAGGTACTCAAAGCGATAGTAGAAACGTTGATGCAATTAACGCAGTCAGCGGGATTGGAATGGGTTTTACCTGTGCATCCGCGTTTGAGAAAGAATTTGGCTGCACAACCTGAATTGCTCACGGCACTTGAAGCGGCGGAGCATGTTCATTTGATTGAGCCATTGGGCTATATTGGAATGCTTCAAATGGAAAGATTGAGTCAATTGATAGTTACTGACTCTGGCGGTGTGCAGAAAGAATCTTACTTTGCAGAGAAGCCTTGTATCATATTGCGTGATACCACAGAATGGGTGGAAATAGTTGCAGATGGAAAGGCTTTTTTAGTGGGTGCCGATGCCGTGAAAATCACCCAGGCTTTTAATCAAGTAATGCAAATGGCTGACATGACATGGAAACCCTTGTATGGTGATGGAAAGGCTGCTGAGAAAATGGCGACCATCATATTTGATTTTTTGAAATGATAGCCATCCTCTCCAACATTGATACACCCCGGTTGCGTTATGCATTGGGATTTTTGTTGGAAGGGTTTCCTTTTGAACTTTTTACTGAAAGCGAGTCGATTCCACAGGGTTTTAAAGTCTTGTCTTATGGGTTGGAATCTGAGGCGGCATTGATCCACTTTCCATGCATGGATTTTCCTTGGTGGAAAGATGAGACTCGGGATACCAGCCAGTTTCGGAAGGCTGTGGGGAGGTTGGAATCGTTTGGTGACTTTGATTTATTTGGTTTTGCATTTTATTTGCTAGCGCGATGCGATGAATATACCCCGGAGCACTTTGATGAATGGGGAAGGTTTCAGTCATCCGGTTGTATTCAAAGACAATGGGGAGGTGTGGAAGTGGCTTATTTGGATGAATGGCGCTTCCGCTTGCTTCACGCTTTGGGAGTATCGGAAACAAGAATTCCAAATAGACAGTTGACAGTCGATATAGACAGTCCCTATGCGTTCAAGTTCAAAACCATTTTGAATCAATGGGGTGGGTTTTGCAGAGATATTGTAAGGTTCAAATGGGATTGGGTGAGCAAACGGGTTCAGGTTATTTTGGGTCATCAAGATCCTTACGATACTTATGATGTTTTGAAGGAGATGTGCCAAAACGAGAGAATGGAACTGAAATATTTTGTGTTGTGTGCGGAAAGGTCAGATTTGGATAAGGGAATGCACATTCATCGGACAGCGGGTTGGCATTGCTTGTTCCACAGTATCGGCGACGCAGAGTGGGGATGGCATCCTAGTGTTTTGGGACACGATATAGATGGACAATATGAGGCGGAAATGACTCGGCTTGAACAATTGGGTTGTAAAAAAATACAATCGGCTAGGTTTCATTATTTAAAGCATGAATTGCCTATTTCTAGTGCACGATTGGTTGCATTGGGTGTTGAAAGAGATTATACAATGGGGTTTGCAGATGCGGTAGGATACAGAGCAGGAACAAGCAGAAGTTTTTTATGGTATGATTGGCACAAAAGTCAGTTGTCTACTTTGCGACTGGTTCCGTTTTGGGGAATGGATGTGACATTGAAAAATTATCTGCATCTAACGCCTGAAGACGCCAAGATGAAAGTGGCAGCGGCTAAACAATATGCCAAGGACTTCCATTGTGATTGGCGCATGGTTTGGCACAATGAAAGTGTCAACGATTGGTCGGAATGGAAGGGTTGGGGTGTGGTATTAAAACAATTTGTAGAAAGATGATGGGATATGTAATGGCCATGATTTTGGTGGCTTATTTCTTGGTGTTGTTGGGGGTGTCCTACTGGACATCGCGCAATGCGGATAACCAAAGTTTTTTCAAGGCCAATCAGAGTGCGCCTTGGTACATTGTGGCTTTTGGAATGATTGGAACATCATTGTCTGGAGTGACATTTATTTCCGTTCCCGGCACTGTGGGTGTTGTGGGGTGGTCCTATTTTCAAGTAGTTCTGGGTTTTTTCTTGGGTTATTTTGTAGTAGCCTTTGTGCTTTTGCCGTTGTACTATAAGTTAAACTTAACATCGATCTACCGGTATTTGGAGTATCGCTTAGGACCTGAAGCTTATCGATGGGGGGCTGGTTTTTTTATTCTTTCCAGAACCATGGGGGCAACGGTTCGGCTTTTCTTGGTGATCAATGTTCTGCAGTTGTTTGTTTTTGATGCACTGCATATCCCATTTGCAGTAACGAGCATCATCATACTCTTGATGATCATCGCTTATACCCTGAAGGGTGGAGTTAAAACCATTGTTTGGACGGACACTTTGCAAACGCTGTTCATGCTTACGGCCTTGGTGGTGTGTGTTTGGAGTTTGAAGGATATGATGGAATTGTCTTGGTCTTCGGCAATTGCACAAATGAATGAGAACCATTATTTGGATGTGTGGAATTTTGATTTCTTGCACAAGAAATTTTTCTTGAAGCAGGTGTTGGGTGGGGCTTTTATCACCATCACCATGACGGGTATGGATCAAGAGATGATGCAGAAGAATATCAGTGTGAAACGACTAGGTGATTCTCAGAAAAACATGGTGTGGTTTTCTGTGGTGTTGGTAGGAGTCAATGCCTTGTTTTTGCTTTTGGGCGGCATGTTGTATTTGTTCCTTCAAAAAGAGGGACTCACTTTCCCACCCGATGATGTTTTTCCAAAAGTGGTGATGAATTATTTGCCTGAAGGTGTTTCCATCATTTTTATTTTGGGATTGATTTCCGCTTTATTTCCTTCCGTTGATGGAGCAATTACAGCGCTCACTTCATCGTTTTGCATCGATATTTTGGGCTTTGAACGCAACTCTCAATGGTCTGAGGAATACAAGACCAAACGAAGGAAAACGGTTCATTGGACCTTTGCCTTGGTTTTTCTTTTGTGCGTATTTCTGTTCAAAGCAATCAATGAAAAGAGCATCATCGATTTGCTGTTTGACATCGCAGGTTATACATACGGGCCGTTGTTGGGATTGTTTGCCTTTGGTATCTTGACACAACGGCAAATCAAAGGAAAAGGTCTTCCACTGATCTTATTATTGTCTCCCTTGCTATCCTTGCTATTGGATAAGTATGGTATGCAATGGATGGGTGGTTACAAGTTTGGATTTGAACTGCTCATTCTGAATGGAGCCTTTACTTTCCTTGGCTTATGGTTTATTTCGAAGAAGCAGGCAATTGCCATTTGAAATAAAATACAACAGCGGGTTGATTGGCCAATGCTGTTTTGTTCAGGTTATTGACCTTCCAATTCATTCCGTTTTTCCACTCGTATGAAACGGGTTCATCCATTCCTAGAATCCGTACTTCACTCTCTGGTTTTCTTGGGTATTCAATAGGGAAATAAGTTGGGAAATCTTGTCCTTCTTTTCTGAAATAGATACAGTAAACCGTATCTCCCTTTTGGGTGTAATAAAAGTTTTCTGATTGTGTGGTAAGTGAATGTCTTGTTGTTCCATAGATGGCCTCTCCATTGACTTTCATCCATTGACCAATTTCTTTTAAATTGACATAAGCTTGGTTATCCCATTCTCCAGTAGGTGATGGGGCGATGTTGAGCAGATAGTTTCCTCCTCTTGAAACAATGGTGGCCAAGTTTTTAAGAATTTCTGTGGAAGATTTGTATTGATCATTGGGGACATAGCTCCAACTATTGGCCATGGTCATGCAGGTTTCCCAAGGGTAGTCTAATTTTTCTTCTTGGGGTGGGATGTGTTGCTCAGGTGTCCAATAATTTTCAAATTCACCTCCTACACTTCGGTCTACAATGAGAAGGCCTGGTTGATTGGCTCGAGCCATCTTGGCAATGGAAGCCATATCTATGTCTTGGTTGTATGGACTATTCACCCAGGATGGATTTTTTTGTTGTTTGGGTCTAACCCATCCACCATCCAACCAGAGCAGATCTATTGGTCCGTATTGTGAGGTGAGTTCTTGAATTTGATTGTAGGTAAACTGCTTGTAGGCTTTCCATTTTTCCGGATACTTTTCAGGGTCGTAATTGACATTTCTATCAGGTGTTGCAAAGTATGGCCACCAATAGTCGGGACAATGCCAATCTGGTTTTGAGAAGTACAAGCCAATAAAAAAGTCATTTTTTCTAAACTCTTTGGTAATGGCCTCAGTAGCATCAAAGCCTGCGGGACAATCAGGGCTGGTCATTTTGTAGTCCGTGTGTTGGGTATCGAACATGCAAAAACCATCATGGTGTTTGGTGGTGAAAACAACATATTTCATACCTGCATCCTTTGCAGCCAGGGCCCATTTTGAAGGGTCAAATGCAGTAGGTTTGAATGAAAATTTGAGTTCTTCGTATTTGCGCCTGTAGAGATCATAATTGCTGGCATAAGGTCCCCTTCTCGTGCACCAATCCTCATCTTCATTGCACAGACTCCAACTCTCTACAATTCCCCATTGGCTGTAGGTTCCCCAATGCATGAGCAGTCCAAACTTTAAGTCTTGCCAATGTTCCAATTTTTTTACGACCAAGGAATCTTTGGGCGCAACATAAGGATCTTGCGCGATTGCGCTTAGTCTTCCCAGCAAGGAAAAGATGAGGAGAAATTTGAATCGCATTATTTTACGCGAACCCAGTTTTGCGTTCTAGATATGAAACCCCAATATCCGCACACAATCAAAGTGTTGGAATCCCCTGGCTTGAGCCACATTTCGCACGTGTATACTTTCCCATTCTTGGGATTACAGATGCTACCATTTTTGTAAATGGAACCATTCCATTTCATGTCCCTGAGGATTTCCATTCCCATGACCAGTTTCCCCTTTCTATCATCGGAGCAATCATTGCACCTGGGATTTTGGTCTTCATTGGAAAGGCGAAACAACTCAACCACTTTGCCATACATCAATCCATCGCGCTCTTTTATTTCTACTATGCTTTTGACACGCCCAGTTTCATCATCAATGGTTTTCCATTTTCCTGCTGCTGTTTGGCCTAAGATGATTGAGCTGAACAATACAATGCAGATGGTAAAGAATGTGCCTTTCATGCACCTAAAATAAACTAATTTCGGTTACGCAGAATAATTCTTTCCTCGCTTCTATGGAGGATGAGCGTGCAAATTTCCGTTATGCCATCGGCTACTTGTTTATTGGCCAAAGCCAAGCCCGCTCTATTCTCCTCAATGCCCATTCTGTAAAAAAGTGCTGTGATCTCGTTGGGGCTGATTTTTAGTTTTTCTTTGACAAGTTGCTGAAGTGCATCCTGGTTTTTGATTTGATTCTCCTCAACGTTCCATCCTATCATGTTCATGTCTTTGGAAAATTCTTTGACCAATTCTGACCAAGGGATGTTTCGTGGATCAGTGACTTCGGTGGAGGAGGGAATCGATGGTTTCACGGAGTAATGATTTTTGTTCTTCTCGGCAACTCAAAGCATCGAGGTGTTGTATGGCCTGCAAGGTGTAGTGTTCACAAGCTTGGAGCAAAGCAGCATCAATACCATGAGATTGAAAAGCACTTTTGTAGTTTTCGATTTTATCTGATCCAGTCCAATTTAGGTTGTTCCATTGATTCCAATTGGACTCTCCTATTTTGTTTTTTAATTCAATCAGAAGAAATGTTTTTTTATCAGATAAAATATCTCCACCCACTTGTTTCCCAAACTTTTGAGGATCACCAAAGGCGTCTAAATAATCATCTTTCAGTTGGAAGGCAATACCCAGTGATTCACCAATGGTGTACAAATGTTGCGCATCTTCTGCATGAGCGCCAGCGGATATTCCTCCCATTTGTAGCGCGCCACCCAGTAAAACAGCTGTTTTTAAACGAATCATATTCAAATATTCTTCGATGGTCACGTCTTCTCTTTTTTCAAAAGACATGTCTAAGGCCTGACCTTCACAAACACCTATGGCCACGGTATTGAATATTTGGAGCAGTTGATGCAATTGGGGGTGATTATTCTGACAGAGCAATTGATAGGCTTCAATCATCATGGCGTCACCGGAAAGAATAGCGGTATTGGTATTCCATTTTTCATGCACTGTCATTTCCCCTCTTCTCAAAGGTGCTTGATCCATGATGTCATCATGCATCAAAGTAAAGTTGTGAAATACTTCAACAGCCAATGCTATATTTCGGTGCGGATTTATTTGGTTGTCATACAGCTGCGCGGCCATCAGAACCAAGGCAGGCCGCATGCGTTTTCCACCAATGTTCAGCAAATATTGGATGGGTTCATGTAAGTCCTTGAAAAGCTGAGGACGTGCATAGTTGGAAATGTCTTCTAAAATGCACTTTTGTATTTGTTCAAGCGTCAATGAATCAGCGACCATATCGAAGTTGTTCTTGTAGATAGCGACCATATCCGCTATTCACCAATGGAACAGCCAACTCAGCCAATTGTTCGTCTGAAATAAATCCCATGCGCCATGCGATTTCTTCAATTGAGCCAATCTTTAAACCTTGTCTTTCTTCAATCACTTGAACATACTGACCGGCCTGCATCAGAGAGGCAAAAGTTCCCGTATCCAACCAGGCAGTGCCTCGGTCAAGAATTTGCACGGTCAATTCCCCCATTTCCAAGTAGGTCTTGTTCACATCGGTAATTTCGTATTCACCCCGCGGGCTGGGCTTTAGATTTTTTGCAATGTCTACAACACGGTTGTCATAAAAATACAAACCCGGAACGGCAAAATGGGACTTTGGATTTTTGGGTTTTTCTTCAATCGAAAGGGCCTTGCCGTTGTTATCAAAGTCAACGACGCCATATCGCTCAGGATCGTGAACGTGATAGGCAAAGACCAAACCGCCTTTGATATCGTTGTTCTCACGAAGTATTTTACCCATGCCTCGGCCGTAGAAAATATTGTCACCAAGTACAAGAGATACTTTATCCTTTCCAATGAACTCTTCACCCAATACAAATGCCTGGGCCAGTCCGTTGGGTATCAATTGTTCTTTGTATTCAAATCGGCATCCAATCTGACTTCCATCACCTAGGAGCCTTTGAAAATGGGGCAAATCTTGGGGCGTGGAAATGATGAGTATTTCATTGATTCCAGAGAGCAGCAAGGTACTCAATGGATAGTAAATCATGGGTTTGTCGTAAACAGGCATGAGCTGCTTGCTCACTGCTTTTGTCAATGGATACAACCTGGTTCCAGATCCTCCTGCTAGAATAATTCCTTTCATTATGGGTACTCGGGTTTGGGTTTTTTGACGGATTTTCCTTTGTGGTTCAAAAGGTTTTTGGTCTTTTTGTTGCGCTCACGCGTTTCTTTCATTCTTTCTGCGTTGTCTTTTCTATGTCCTGCATAGTCATATCCTTTGGTTGACTTTCCGCCTTGACAGGCAGTCAGCAAAAAAATAACGAGCAAGGGAAGGATTGTGAGAAGTAATCTTTTCATGAACCTAATTTAGGCAATTTCTGGGAAATCATCATCCAAAACATCATCGGATTCCTTTCTTTTAAAATCATCTGTGGTGCCCGATTTTTGGAAAGAAAGCAGCATGGCGGGCAATACGATGAGGTTGGTAAGCATCGCACTCAAAAGTGTTAAGGCAGTTAATATTCCCAGCGCTTTTGACCCGTCAAACTGAGAAAAAGCAAACATGCCAAATCCCAAGAACAATACAATGGAGGTGTACAGAATAGATGCACCGGTGTCTTTAACCGCAATTAACACACATTTATAGAGGCTGTGTTTTTTTGACCACAGTTCTTGGCGGTACTTGGCCAGGAAGTGAATGGTGTTGTCTACCGTGATCCCAAATGCAATGCTGAACACAAGGATAGTAGAGGGTTTCAATGGGATATCAAAAAATCCCATCAATCCTGCGGTGACAAGTTGAGGAATAATATTGGGTATTAAAGATATAATAACCATTTTTGGAGACTTGAACATCCAAGCCATCATGATGCTGATGACCACGATGGCAAAAAGCATTGAGGTAAATAAGTTGTCCACTAGGTAAGTGGTGCCTTCAAGAAAAACAATGCTGGTTCCAGTGAAAATGACTTTGAATTTGTCAGAAGGAAAGATGCTGTCCACCTTGGGGCGTAGGTCTTTGAGAAGGACAGCCATTTCTTTTGTGCCTATGTCAGCGATGTGCGCTGTTATGCGTGTTTTGGATTTTGTACTGTCTAAGAATGCCTTTTCAGATCCCTTGCCACCGTAATCATATTGAAAGAAAGGAGCGATGAAACTTTGCTCATTTCGCGGAATCAAGGTATAGCGCGCGGGGTCACCGTTGTAAAAGGCTTGACGAGCAAATTTGCTGGCATCCGCAATGGAGAGGCTCTTGGAGAATTGGGTATAGGTGGCCAAAGTATCCTGCAACTGAGAGATGCGCGCAATAACTTGGGGTTTGGTGATAACGCCGGGTTTCTTGCTCTCCACCATGATTTCAAAAGGCATGACACCATTGAAGTGTTTTTCAAACCATTGCAAATCGGTAATGACCCTATCCTGTTCCGGCAAGTCATCGACAATGTTTCCCGTGGTTTCTATCATGGTCATTCCATAAATGGAGACGGCTGTAATGAGAATGGTGATCCAATAAATGGGCTTGCGATGACGCGTAATCATCTTGAGCAAGGTCTCTAAGAACTTGAACAACCAAGCCATGTCCATGTGCTTCAAATGGCGCGGCCCAGGAGCTGATGTGTAACTGAATAGAATAGGGAAGGCGATGAGTGAAATGAAAAACATCAACATGGAGTTCAAGGCTGAAATCACACCAAATTGTTTGAGCAATTCACTATCAATAAAAATGAAAGTAGCAAAACCAACAGCAGTGGTGGCATTGATCATGAAAGAGGCTTCACCGACCTTTTGAATCACCCGAGCCATGGCTCTCATTTTGTTGCCATGAATAACAAATTCAGAATGGTATTTGGTCAGTAAATAAATGCAATTGGGGACACCAATCACAATCATGAGCGGCGGAATGAGACCCATGAGCATGGTAATGGGATAATCAAACAACGCGATGGTTCCCATGGAGAAGATTACCCCAATGCCGATGATCAAGGTGCAAATGAATACTGCACGCAGACTGCGGAAAAAGACCAAAATCGAAAGGGCTGAAACCAGCAGTGACATCAAAGTGAAGAATTGTAATTCCTTTTTCACTTTTGTCATCATTGTATTGCGCACAAAGGGTAATCCAGAAACGTAGACGGGGATATATGTTTTTTCCTTGAATCGGTCGCCCAGGGCTACCATCTGATCTACCGCATCACCTCTTCTTTTTGAATTGAAGATTTTTGAATTGATGAAAACCATCAAAATGGTAGCGTCCGATTTTGCTTTATACAACAACCCATCGTAAAAGGGCAGGCTGTGAATTTTATCGTGAATGCTGTCTACTGTAGCTTGGCTGCGCGGGGTGTATGGGACAATTTTTCTGAAGCTGAATTTGTAAGAGGTATCTGAACGATCTGTTTCTGTTTGAACCAAACTTTTTGAAATCACAGTATCGGCAAACATCTCATAGGCGTGCGCGATGGAAAAAATGCTGTCTACAATAGGAACTTGTATGGTAGTCATTTGTCCGTTAATCATCGTATCAACAGGAACCGTAACTTGCTTGATGGTTTCACCCAGTTCTTTCCATGCATTGTAGTTGGGTAATTCCCAAATTTCAGGATCATTGCAGCCAAAGACAAGGACATTGCCGTCCTCAGAAAATTGCTGCATGAACTGCTCATAAGCTAAATAAGTAGTGTCATCGTGGGGAAGAACTCCTGAAAATTGGTAGCTCATCCTCACATTTCGGGCTTCAAAACCCATCCAAAGGGTTAGACCCAAGAGGATGCTCCCCAATAAAATTCTGTTGCGTAAAATAAAACCTGCAATGGCTCCCCACATATCACTAAAATATTGAATACAAAGAAACAAAAGGAATCAGCTTTGGTGGAAATAAAAATCATTAATTCAAAGACGATTGGCCTATTCATATTTACTTTATATTCGCCCCGAATTTGAACATTAAAAATTATACTATGTCAAACACGTATCAAGCACAGGTCGATGCCTTCATGGCAAAGGTTAAGGCAATGAATCCTAACGAACCTGAGTTTTTGCAAGCTGTTCATGAAGTAGCAGAAGCAATCATTCCATTTATGGAAGCGCATCCCAAGTATAAAGATGCCAAGATTTTAGATCGTATTGTTGAGCCAGAGCGCACCATTATTTTCCGTGTGCCATGGGTTGATGATAAGGGAGAGATTCAAGTGAATCGCGGATACCGCGTAGAGTTCAATAGTGCTATTGGACCTTACAAAGGTGGTTTACGTTTTCACCCAACGGTAAACTTGAGCGTATTGAAGTTTTTGGGTTTTGAACAAATTTTCAAAAACTCTTTGACTACTTTGCCTATGGGTGGTGGTAAAGGCGGATCTGATTTTGATCCAAAAGGAAAATCAGATCGCGAGGTGATGGCTTTCTGTCAAAGTTTCATGTCTGAATTATCTCGTCACATTGGCGCGGACACAGATGTACCTGCGGGAGACATCGGAGTGGGAGGTCGTGAGATTGGTTTCATGTTTGGTCAATACAAGCGTTTGCGCAATGAGTTTACCGGTGTATTAACTGGTAAAGGGCGCAACTGGGGTGGGTCTTTGATTCGTCCAGAAGCAACAGGATACGGAACTGTTTATTTTGCGCAAGAAATGTTGGCTGTTAAAGGTCAAAATTTCAACGGTAAAACAGTTGTCGTTTCTGGTTCTGGAAACGTTGCTCAATATGCCATTGAAAAAGCAACTCAGTTGGGTGCTAAAGTGGTTACCGCCTCTGATTCTTCTGGTTACATCCATGATGCCAATGGTATCGATGCTGAGAAATTGGCTTTCTTGATGGAATTGAAGAACGTGAAGCGTGGTCGTATTCAAGAGTATGCAACCAAGTACGGTTGTGAGTTTGTTGCGGGTAAAACACCATGGGGTGTGAAGTGCGACATCGCATTGCCTTGTGCTACGCAAAATGAATTGCATGGTGATGATGCGAAGGCATTGGTTGCCAATGGCTGTATGGCTGTTGCTGAAGGTGCTAATATGCCTTCAACACCGGAGGCCATCGCTGTATTTGAAGCCAACAAAATCATGTTCTCTCCTGGTAAGGCGTCTAACGCTGGTGGAGTAGCAACATCTGGTTTAGAGATGTCTCAAAATTCATTGCGTTTAAGCTGGACACGTGAAGAAGTTGATCAGCGTTTGCACAACATCATGAAGAGTATTCATGCTGCATGTGTTCAATACGGTAAAGACGGTGATTATGTTAACTACGTTAAAGGTGCAAACATTGCAGGTTTTGTTAAAGTAGCCGATGCGATGATTGACCAAGGTGTGGTTTAATTAAGATACAGGTGCCAAACCCTGGGAGCGTTTACGCTCCGCGAAAGGCGGTCTTCGGATCGCCTTTTTGTTTTTTCAATTGAGTGGTTTATCTTGTCAGAATGAAATACACTATCGTTTTGCTGTTGTTTTATACATCATGTTTCATCTCTTGTTCAGGATGTGGGCATGAAACCCAAGATAATATTCGAGTCGGTGTTCGAGACGAATCTGAAGGTGATTCAATCATCACAAGATTTCCTGTTCCTCTCGGATTTGAGCGATTGCGCGTTGCCGAGAATAGCTTTGAATCTTACCTCCGCAATTTGCCATTAAAGCCGGAGGGTTCACCAATATTGGCCTTCAATGGAAGAGTAGTGGAAAAAGAGGGAGTATATGCCGCTGTTGTAGATTTGCCGATTGGCAATAGAGATTTACATCAATGTGCCGATGCATTGATGCGATTGCGAGCCGAGTATTTGTGGCGCCAAGGAAGATTTGATGAGATTCATTTTCATTTTACCAATGGGTTTGATGTGGCTTACTCCAAATGGATGCAAGGATACCGGGTTGTCATAGAAGGCAATAGGACTTATTGGACAACGCAGCCAAAATCACCTTCTAATTCTTATCAAGATTTTTGGACCTACATGGAAACCATATTCATGTATGCCGGAACGCTTTCTTTGTCAAAGGAGATGGGGTCCATTGAACCAATGGATATGAAAATTGGAGATGTTTTTATTCAGGGAGGAAGCCCTGGTCATGCGGTTATTGTTGTTGATATGGCCGTTAATCCCGAGAATCAAGAAAGGGTTTTTATTTTGGCGCAAAGCTACATGCCGGCTCAAAATTTACAAGTTTTGCTTAATCCCTTGACCAATGACGTTTGGTACAATACAAATCAAATGTTTCCGCTTGAAACTCCGGAGTGGACTTTTGATAAAGGAAGTTTGAAGCGATTTTAGTGAAGCTCATCATATGAGTATTCATCGTAGAAGCGTATTTGTTTTTTCTATAATCAATAGATTGTTTCAATTTTGATTTCATTTTATCCGATTTAAATTTGTTGTCATTAAAAACAAATGATATGATTGAATTAAATGACAACACTTGGATTGATTTTATCTCCAAGAATGAAAAAGTTTTGGTTGATGTTTATGGAGTCAGATGCGCCCCATGCGAAACCTTAGTAACATTTCTGGCCGAGGTTGAGTCCAATGATCTTAATGGTGTAGCTTTTGCTAAAATTGAAGGGATTATGAACATGGATAGCATTACTCAGTATGGAATCTTTGCTGTTCCAACGCTGTTGTATTTTAAATCGGGTAAATTGATACACAAGGAGACTGGTTTAAAAACCGTTCAGGAGATTCAGAATCGAATTCAAAAGTACTTGTTGTAAGAAGTGAGTTTACTCCCAATAATTTTGGTCTGTCCCTAAACTGCCTCTTTTCTGCAGCTTGAGATCTTGAAGAATACTCGCTTTTACGTTGAGTTGCGCAAAGTAGGATTTGCGATCGCCAAAAGGTACTGCATTGAAAGAGAATTCCCAGCAGTGCAAATCCCAGTGCAGGCCAATGATAGAGGGTGTGAATTCATCCATCTTGAAATCGTAACCGGAATTAATGGAAATGGCCCACTTTTTTAAAATGGTAATGTCTCCAACCACCGTCACCGCTTGCACCCATTGAGAGGAATCGCGCTGAGTTGATTTGTCCCACATTTTAGCATAACGCAAATTGTATTTCATATTCAAACTCCAAGGAGTGCTAAAGTCAATCTGTTGCCCGTTATTGGACAAGGACGCTGCAGTGTTGTTGGTGAACAAATTGGGCTGAGGCACATTGGACTTGGGGGCATCGATTTTTTTCTTGGACCCATCACCGCGCATATTGAAACCAAGTGCCAGATTGGCACCCTCCAATCTGGTAAAGCGGTTTTGCGTACTCCAAAGAAATTGATTGACCTCTCTGCCCAAGGTATCTCTATCATACAAACTATGCGTTGAATTATAGTTCAACGTGATGTTTTGACCAATAGTGGTGAAAGCACTCCATTGCAGGTTGCTCCAGTTCAAAGAATCAGCTATTGTATTGTAAGATGTGGAAGTCTTAAAACCTTCGATGATTTTCACTTTCTTGTAACTGATTTTTCCCCCTTTGCTTTCTCTTACTTTGGCTTCAATGTTTTGATTGATGGACAGGTTGATATTGGCGGACTCTCTGGTGCTTGAAGGTCTGAATCGCGCAGCATCAAAGGCAGTGTAACCAACAAAAGCTCCATCTTCACCATAAGGACCATTGAGGCTGTAGTTGTTTTTAGGTGCGTAACTCAGTCCAACATTGGGTTGAATGACATGTCTGAACGCTTTGAAGTAACCGGGCTTTCTCAAAACCCAATTCCCATAAATTCTGGAATTGGCGGTGATGCTGGTGTTCCAATTGTTGCCCCAAAGCATTTGATTGAGTGTATCCAATTTAGTAATACCTGATTCCGTATTGTAAACAGGAGCAAGGGTTTGGAACGCTTGATACAAAGTGAAATTGGCTGCAGGATTGATGGTTGCGTATGCCCCCAATTTCCAGGAGGTAGATGCGGAAGTATTGTAACGAATGCCGTGAGACGCCTTTTTAAAGAGTGGTGTAATGTTGTTCACATTAAAGTCTGATTCTTTTCCAGAATATAGGCTTTCAGCATTGACCGTTCCAGAAATACCGATGGGAGATTTGGGGAAAATATTCTTGAACAAGTTGATGCGTTGAACATTGAAAGTGGCCGAGGGCAGAGTGACCTGCATGACCTGAGTCTGTGTGTTTTGGGTGTGATTGGCTGTCAGTGTCAAAGAAAATGGCTTGCCAGGAAAAGATTTGCTCCATTGCAATGATGAATTAAATGTGCCAGTCAAATAATCCTGTTGAGATGCATTCAAATTGTTCCTGAAATTTTGACTCGATCCTAAATTAACATTGGCACTGAAAGTTTGATCAGGACGTGCTTTGGCATCTTGGTAATGGGTCCATCGCACATTAAAGGTATGTTGCTGGAAATAGGAAGGAAGTTCAACCAACCCCAATTTGTTGACGGTTTTTGATAGATTGAAATTGCCTGAGTAACGGTAGCGTTTTTTGTAGTTGGTGATGTTGCGGACACTCCAAGATCCCCTGGTATATAGGTCTACCATGATGCGGGTATCCAAATGTTGATTCACAGGGTAGTAATAGCCTAAATTTTGTAAGAAGAAACCCCGCTCGCCGCCATTTCCATAACCCGGCAATAAGATTCCGGCAGTGCTTTCTTTTTTGTTGGGAAAGAATCCAAAAGGTAAAGCCAAAGGAACAGGTACTTTTCGGATTTTCATGTAGAAAGGTCCTGTAACCACTTTTTCATTGGGGATAACCACAGCTTTGGTCAAATGAAAATGGAAATGCGGATTGGGCGCGTCACAGGTGGTTAACATACCATGACGAATGTGAATCTTTTCATTGGTTTGCCTTTTGGATATCTCAGCCAACAAGTAGGCCTCACCCTCTTGTGTGCGTGAGCCATAGCTAATGCCACGTTTGGTATCAAAATTAAAACCCAAAGAATCGTTTTCAAAAGAATTGGTGGCGTCTTTGAACAAAGGTCTTCCTATCCAAGTTCCCGCTGAATCTTTGATTCCGCCTGCATAGACGGTTTTTTCTTTGATGCTAAAACGGATTCGAGCTGCTTTAAGTTCTATGTCCTTGTATTGAACAAAAGAACCATCTCCGAAGAGATATATCCAATCATTGGCCAAGTCAAAAATTGTTGAGTCTTTTCCAAAATAATGAACAGTTTCGTCAAAGCCGGCCAATTCCTTTTTCACCACAGTGTCTTTGGGCACTGCAGTTGAGTCTTGCTGCGCGATGCCAGAAAAGGGCATCAAGCTTATCAACATTGCTACGATGAAAATTGAAATATCCCGATGTCTATCTGCGTTGTACAAAAAATACTTTTGTTATGGTTCTTAATTCTGTTGTAAAAATAGGATGAAGCCATGGAAATCATGAAAACAATTGTGAAACGAAAACAAATTTGGGTTGTTTTGTTGCTCGTCGCTTTTACAGCGATATTTTATGCATTTGTACCTGTGACAGTGCCTACAAAGACATTTGTCCTGGTTTTGGATGCAGGTCATGGTGGCAAGGATCCTGGAAATTTGGGTACAGGCAGGGTGAAAAAAACAGAAAAGGATGTCACCTTGGATGTGGTTTTGGCTGTGGGTCAGATGATTGAGAAGAAATATCCCGAGGTCAAAGTCGTTTACACCAGGAATGGAGACACCTTTCCAACCTTGAAAGAAAGGGTCAGTATTGCCAATAGAAACAAAGCTGATTTGTTTATTTCCGTTCATTGCAATGCCAATGCAAACAGCGCTGCATTTGGATCTGAAAGTTTTGTTATGGGTTTGCACAAGACGGAGGAAAGTTTGGCAACTGCCATGAAAGAGAACGCATCCATTTTCTTGGAAGACAACCAAGGTAAGGATTATGATGGATTTGATCCTAGTAATCCGGATACCTATATTGCCCTATCATTGCGTGAGAATGTTTTTCTAGAGCAAAGTGCTGATTTGGCCAAACATGTTCAAGATTTTTTCAAAACACAACTGGGAAGAAAAGACAGAGGGGTAAAGCAGGCTGGCTATTATGTGATTTCCTTTACCAATATGCCCAGTATTCTGATAGAATTGGGTTTCTTGACCAATCCAACTGAAGAGGATTATTTACAAAGTTCAACAGGGAAATCGTCCTTGTCCAATGGCATATTCACTGCGTTTGATAACTACTTTCAGGGAATGAAGAAAGGACAATCTGCAAAAGAAGTTGCCCGAGCGCAAGAGGAGAAGGGGAAAGAGATCGAGAAAGAGAGCGGGAAGGAGAATGGAAGCGGGGACAAAGTGCTTGAGCCATTGAATGTTTCGGAATCCACTCAGTCAGAAGAGATGGACGGGGTGATGTGGAGGCAGGGCAATGATGAAGGTGTATGGTTCAGAGTGCAGGTCCACACTTCTCCACAATTGTTGAAAGAGAGTGCCAAGGATTTCAAAGGGTTGAAACGGGTTGAGCATTATATTTACAACGGACAATACAAGTATACTGTGGGGAGGACGCAGAGCTTCAGTGAAGCCAAGTTAGGAATGAAAGCTATGCAGAGCAAAGGTTTCGCGGATGCCTTTATTGTAGCGTTTGAAAATGGGGTTCGTATAGATTTAAAAGAAGCATTGAAAAAGGTTAATTAGAATGAAGATTTCAAGGGAGTTTTGGTTGGGTACATTGGTGATTTTTGTAATTGCCGTGGTGTACTTCGGAATCAATTTTCTCAAGGGTACCAATTTATTCCAGAAGCACAAGCGTTATTATTCTTTGTATGAGAATGTTGCGGGGATTGCACCATCCAGTCCAGTTGTATTAAATGGCTACAAGATTGGACAAGTAAAAGATGTCCACATCTTTGAAACGGATCAATCCAAGATCGTGATCGAATTGAGCATCAACGATGAGCACGTTCGCATTCCGCGCGATTCAGAGTTTCAGATTTATGAATCTGATTTGTTCGGTGGAAAGGCGGTGCGTCTGATTTTGGGAGATAGCACTTTGTTTGCTGAGAATAAAGACACCCTTAAGGGTTCACTGGCCTTGGGTTTGACAGAATCTTTGAAACAAGAAATAGAACCGCTTAGGGCAAGAGCAATTGAGTTAATCTCAGGAATTGATTCGGCGATAACCCAATTGAATCATGTATTCAAAGATCCCCGAACCAAGGAAATTCCGGCCATGTTCGCCAACATTCAACGCGCATTGAAGAATGTTGAGAGTTCTACGGCCTCTTTCAGCCAAGTAATGAACCAGGGTGGCCCTCACATCGTTGATATTTTGGCTAGTACCAGAAGCATCGCTGAGAACTTTAAAAATAACAATAGTCGCCTCACACAGGTCATACAGAATTTTGAACAGATTTCGGACACGCTGAAGCGCGCGCAATTGGGCGCCACCATTTTGAAGGTTAATCAAGCGGTCACCGGATTGAACCAAGTGGTGACAGACATCAATCAAGGCAAAGGTTCCATTGGGGCTTTGATGAAGAGCGATGAGTTGCATGTTAAGTTGAGCAATGCTGCAGAGAGTTTGGATGTGCTGATTGATGATATTCAAAAGAATCCAAAGCGATATCTTTCTTTCTCAGTTGTTGGAAAGAAGGAGGAGGAAGGGTTTTCCAAGAAAGAGCTAGAAGAAATAAGAAAGGAGATCAATAACATTAACTTGGATAAGAAAAAGCAATGATCGGTCAAATCATTTTTATCATTTTGTTGAGTGCTGCTGGCTATATGGCTTTCAAGCGTTTTCAGTTTGTGCGTAGAAATATTCTTTTGGGACGCGATGTGAAAATAGAGGGAGAAAGCAGTGATCGCTGGGGAACGATGATTCGTGTAGCATTGGGACAGGGTAAGATGTTTTCACGACCCATAGCTGCTATCTTTCATTTGTTCTTGTATGTGGGTTTTGTAATCATTAATATTGAGGTTATTGAGATTGTGTTGGATGGTGTTTTAGGACAACACCGCTTGTTCCATGGCATCGGCCCAATTTACAATTGGCTCATGGCCTCTTTTGAAGTGTTGGCATTCCTTGTAATCCTAGGTTGTGTGGTTTTTTTATACAGAAGAAACATTGCCAAGCTTGCTCGTTTTCATTGGAGAGAGATGACCAATTGGCCAAAGTCTGATGCCAACATCATCCTATTTACAGAGATTGCATTGATGTCGGCATTCCTAAGCATGAATGCTGCTGAGAGCATTTTGGCAGCCCGTGGAATTGAGCATTATGTTAATTTGGGAACATTGCCCATTAGTCAGTTTGTCACACCCTTCTTGGACGGATGCAGTGATGGCATGTTGATTTTCGTAGAAAGATTTTGTTGGTGGTTTCACATCATTGGTATCTTGGCCTTTATTGTTTATTTGAGTTATTCCAAGCACTTGCACATTTTGTTAGCATTCCCTAATACCTATTACAGCAAGTTGCGACCAGCAGGAGCCTTGGACAACATGAGCAATGTGACCAATGAAGTGAAATTGATGATGGATCCTGCCGCTCAAGTAGTAGAAGATCCATTGGCACCCAAGAAATTTGGCGCCAAGGATGTTGCAGACCTTACTTGGGTTCAGTTGATGAATGCTTACAGCTGCACAGAGTGTGGACGTTGTACTTCACAATGCCCGGCCAATCAGACAGGTAAGTTGCTGAGTCCCCGAAAAATCATGATGGATACGCGTGATAGAATGGAGGAAGTGGGAAGATGCATGGATGCTGGTGTCTCTTATGACAACAAAAGTTTATTGGGTGATTACATTACTTTCGAAGAGTTGTGGGCCTGCACGTCTTGCAATGCTTGCACTGAGGCTTGTCCGATTAACATCAATCCTTTGGAGATCATCATTGATTTGAGAAGATACTTGATGATGGAAGAATCACAATCTCCAGAAAGCATTACTACTATGTTGACCAACATTGAAAACAATGGCGCACCATGGGCATTTGCGCAAGCGGACAGAGGCAATTGGACACAAGAATAAAGTTATGGCAGAATTTCAAGTTAGAACAATGGCCGATTGCATGGCCGCAGGAGAAACGCCCGAGGTGTTGTTTTGGGTAGGATGCGCAGGCAGCTTTGATGATCGTGCCAAGAAAATCACCAAGGCGATCGCCAATATTTTACACAAGGCCAATGTGAGCTTTGCCATATTGGGAAGCGAAGAAAGTTGCACTGGTGATCCTGCCAAGCGCGCTGGAAATGAGTTTTTGTTTCAAATGATGGCGATGCAGAACATCGAGGTAATGAATGCGTATGAAGTCAAGAAGATTGTTACCGGATGTCCGCATTGCTTCAATACCTTGAAAAATGAGTATCCTGCATTGGGTGGGAATTATGAGGTCATGCACCATACGCAGTTGATACAAGATTTAATTGCCGATGGCAAATTGAGTATAGAAGGGGGAGCTTTCAAAGGCAAGAAAATCACCTTCCATGACCCTTGCTATTTGGGAAGAGGGAATGGTGAGTATGAAGCGCCACGTGCATTGATTCAGAAATTGGATGCAGAGTTGGTGGAGATGAAGCGTTGCAAGACCAATGGATTGTGCTGCGGTGCAGGGGGTGCACAAATGTTCAAGGAAGCAGAAAAGGGAAACAAGGAGGTGAACATTGAACGCACGGAAGATGCATTGGCCATACAGCCCAATGTTATTGCTACTGGATGTCCATTTTGCAATACCATGATGACGGATGGAGTTAAACATTTCGAGCAAGAGCATGTGATCGCGGTGAAGGATATCGCTGAGTTGATTGCAGAGGCAGGGGAGTTGTAGGAGTAAACTAAAAAGCATAGCTTTGCTCTGTGTTACAGAACAAACAAGAAATTATTCTTTCAATCAATCAAATTGCGTGTAAATATCCATTGCAATCCGTCTCTTTATTTGGTTCTATCAACACCGATGAATTTTCAGAATCAAGTGATATTGATATCGTATTAAAATTCGATGAAGAAATTGATCCATTGGTTCGAGGTGAATGTATGCTTGATTTTCAAATTGAATTAGAAGACAAGTTGGAACGTAGGGTAGATATCTTGAATCAGGCATATGTCTTGAATCCCATTATGAAATCAGTTGTAAAAGAAGCTGTTTTGATTTATGGAAAATAAAATTCTGAAGTACTTGTTGGATATCAACGAGGCCATAAAAAGAATTGAATTTTATTTTTTGAATTGTGAAGAATTTAAAGAATATGAGTTGAACCCAATGTTGCAAGATGCAACAGAGAGGAATCTTGAAATTATTGGTGAAGCGATGAATAAAATTTTGGCAATAGAACCCGAAATTAAAATTTCCGATAGCCGCAAAATTGTGAATACCCGCAACAAATTGATACATGGATATGATTCTATTGATAATGCAGAGGTGTATGTCTTGGTAAAAAAGTATGTGCCTATTTTAAAATTAGAGATTCAAATCTTAATGCAGAATGTTGGGAATATCTAATTTGCTTGCGGGCTTTGCGAAAAGCTTCTTGGTCTTTGCGTTAGAATTCAAAATTCATTTAACGCAGTGATCGCTGAGGTTCCGCTGAGAACGCAAAGTTTACGTCCAAACTTAATCCCTCTTACTCAATCACAATTCCATACTGATCCAACAATCCCCTGATTTCTGATTGTGAAAACATGGCCTTTTTAATTTTATTGTTTGCTGGATGGATAGAATAGCGAATGGAGGTTCTGAAATCCGCTTGCTCCAAATTTGTGTTGTAAAATATGGCACCAGAAAAATCGCAATCTTGAAAAATACCTTTGCTGAAATCACCTTCTGTGAAATCTACCTCTGATAATTTGCAGCCCCTGAACAAGGCCTTTTTCAGTATTACTTGAAAGAAAGATGCATGGGTTAAATTGCATTGATTAAAGTTCATTTGCAGTCCCATGGGGTTGGCGTTTTCAAAGTGAAGCCCCAACATCTTGCAATTGATAAATTGAATTTGTCTAAAAGCTGTTCCATTGATATTGCAGAGGCTTATATTACAATCTCTGAATTCACAATTTGAGAATTTTAAGTTGCTCAAATTCAAATTGGCAAAATTGCAAAAAGAGAAAGTGCAGTCTTCGAAGTCGTTGTCGGGTAAGGATTCTAGAGAGAAGTCGAGGTTTTGGTAGTGTTGGTCGAATTGTGCCATGGTTTTTGTCTGGTCGAAATATTATTTGCCCCTTGAGATGATTTTTTCAATTGATTTCCCTTTGGCCAATTCGTCAATGAGTTTGTCCTGGTATCGAACCTTTTGCACAATGGGATCTTCAATGTCTTCAACTCGATATCCGCAGATGAGGCGGATAAACCGTTGAGAATTTCATTCTATGTATGTGCTCGGAGTTGGGAAACATTTGAACAACTTTGGCAATCAATGGTTTTCATGTTATGAAAGTAATCATCATTTTAGTTGTCATCATCATTTTTGCAGTATTCATGATCCAGGGAGTAACCATTAAATCGTCCAATGATATCGAACAATATGCCTATGTGGTAGAGCGAGAAATTGGATCTGTTGAAATACGTCAATATGAGGATGCTGTATTTTCCAGTGTGAATTTAACCGATAGTACCTATGCGGATGGAGCCAGCAAGGGATTTAGAATATTGGCTGGATACATTTTTGGCGGCAATGACAAAGGACAGAGTATCGCCATGACTTCACCGGTGGTGATGGAGATGGGTGATCAGATGAAAATGTCCTTTATGGTTCCCTCTGCTCTGAATGTTGACAGCTTGCCCAAACCCAATGATGGACGTGTTTATCAAGAAAAGGTGAAGGGTTCAAGAATGGCAGTGATTCAATTTGGTGGATGGTCCAGTGACGAGAAGATTGAGGAGCATAAGCAGCAATTGATTAAGGTATTAAATGATAATCAAATCAGCTATCAGGGACCCTTTTTATTCATGGGCTACAACCCTCCCTATCAATTGGTGAATAGGAGAAATGAGGTGGCGGTGAGGGTGGAAATTTTGAAATAAAAAAAACCGAGAATAACCTCGGTTTTTTTGAAAGAGGAAGGATTACTTCTTCTCCAATGTCATTTCGTATTTATCCCCTGCGTCAATCATTTCCAATTTCATTTGTTTTTCTCTCAACTCAATGATCTCCCAAGTTTCCTTGTAGCTTCCATTGTCGTAGGTCATGATGATGTTTTCTTTGTCTGAATCAAATTCCCAAGTGCCTTTATCTGACTCCGTTTCATTGACGTTTGCATAGTAAGGAAAACAGTTGTCATAGGTTGCCATCCAATCCAATTCTTGTCCTATGGATGTGAATTCCGATTTCCAATCCCCACTCCTTTCGAAGCTAAGGGAAAATGTATTGGTTTGATTTATGGTGTAGGCAATATCAAAGCCATCGATGCAAGGAATGTAATCACTGTATGAACCGTTAAGTATATTTTCATTATTCAACCATAAAGAAGTTACTTCCCAATCCCCGGCAACTCGTCCCACCTTGGATCTGAGACTAAGTCCTGGTCCGTCTTCATACTTGCCGCAACTTGTCAAAAGGGACAACGCACCAAATACGAGTGTAATGCCCAATAAAATTGAATTTCTTTTCATTATAAAATTTATTTTGAATGCAATAATACAATTTTTTTATGATTTATTACTTCACCTCAACAACCCCAACCCGATCCCCGCACGTCACACTGGCGCTGAACCTTGAATCCCTTGCCACATCTTCCCAGCAGTCCCGCATGTTCTGCGAAAAATTAATATCATCAAAGATGATGATGGTGCCCGGCTGACTGTACTTTAATACAATCTCCATTTGGGGCATCACAAACTCTCTGGTATGTATGGCATCTATGAATGCCAAGTCTATTTTTTTTCCAGCAGGAAGCACTTGTCCTATGTGTTCTTCAAAAGTTCCAATGGTCAATTGAAACCGTGGGCTGATTTGTTCCAAATTTTCTTTGGCCAATTTGGCCCATACGTCATTGGGATCAAAGGTCAGCAATTGCCCTTGTTGCACTTGCTCCATTCCAGCCAAAAAGTACATGCCTGAAATGCCAAATGCGGTACCAAATTCTACTGCAAATTCTGGTTTTTTAAGCGTGACCAAATGCGTGAAAAGGTTGCCTATTGAAGGTTGGGTACGGACTTGATCTGAGCTCCTGGTTTTGTTGGTTGCTCCTTTATAACCATCCCACAAAGGCTGGGCACCAGCGGCATTGGTCAATTGAGCACGCTTTTCAATTTGTATGCTGTATTTGCCTACAGGAGGAGTTACTGATTTCGCTCCTTTGAACCACTGCACCAAGCCTGCGTCATCGTCTTTTTGTATCCATTGCAATGGTATTTCTCTCGCAATGTAATTGATGAAGTAGGGTCGGAAAAATTGTTTGAACTTTTGTATCATGACTCGGTTATAACTATGAATTCAGGCATTCCTTTTTTAATCAATGCTTGCTTTCCAAATATAGTGATTTCTCCTTTCATGACTTTTTGATTCGCTGATATAGCTTCCACCCTTCAAACCATAAGACAGATGCTGCACCTATTCCAATGCTGGTGAAAATCATGAAGGGTGTCATGGTGGTAAAGTTGAAGAAGTGACGAAATGGAGGAATCACCAAAACCAAAACAACCAGTATCATGGTAATTCCCAATATCAAAGGCACCAAAGGATTCTTGTGGCGCATCGTGGTGAATAAGGAATGGTAAAACGAGCGGTTGATCAAAGTGAGCATGATGTTGGAGGCAATCAGGGTGACAAATGATGTTGTACGTGTTTCAGCTTCGGTCCACTGCTGGTATTGACCGACCCAATAAATCAGCATCATGCCCAAAGTAATCACCAACCCTTGAACAATACTGGTAGACAATTCCCGCCAATTGAAAAATTTATTGGTCAATGCCCTGGGTTTCTGCAGCATGATGTCCTGCTCAATCGGTTCTCGCTCAAAGAGGATGGAACAGGTGGGGCCCATGATTAATTCAAAAAATAAAATGTGAATGGGAGAAAAAATATTGGGGTATTGCCAATGAAAAACCAAGGGGATGAATACTGTCAGAATTATAGGGATGTGAATGGAAATGATGTATTGTATCGCCTTTTTTAGATTGGTGTATATTTTCCTACCTGATTCAATGGCGGTCACCATCAATGACAAATCATCTTCAAGCAAAATCATCGCAGATGCTTGTTTGGCCATCTCAGATCCTTTGATGCCCATGGCAATGCCAATGTGCGCTGCTTTCAATGCTGGACCATCGTTGACACCATCTCCCGTCATAGCTACAATTTGATTGTCGCGTTTGAGCGCCTCAATGATTTTCAATTTGGCCTCAGGAAACATGCGGGTAAAGATGGAATGTTGACGAACAGCCAACTGCAATTCATCTGGTGAAAGGGACATCAAGGTTTCGCCATTGATGGACTGATCGTGCCCTCGCAATCCAACTTGTTGGGCAATCGAACAGGTCGTGATGGCATTGTCCCCTGTGATGATTTTGACATCGAGCCCTGCGGTGTAGAATTCTTGAATCACCTTGGAGATGTTGGCTTTTGGAGGGTCATAGAAAGCCACAAGGCCGAGGAATTCAAACTTGATGTCTTGTTGTATTAAAGGATAATCAACGAAAGATTGTGAGGATGCGGCAACGCCCAATATGCGGTAGCCACTTTGCGCCATTTTAATAATGGCTTTCTCAATTTCCAATTTTATTTCAGCAGGCAATGCACAAACTTGAATGATGGCTTCTGCGGCTCCTTTGCAGGCGATGATCTTTTGGTGGTCTGCATTGCTGTATATATGGGTCATCATGGGAGGCTGCCCAGATAAGGGGTACTCATGAATCATTTTGAAAAAAGGACGTTGGTCTTTTGTACAACTTTTTGTGTAAGCGTTGTGCAGGGCAATGTCCATGGGGTCATAGGCGTGGGGTTCACTGGCCCACATGGCGGCGGCAATGACTTCTTGGGCTTCCGCTGTTAGCGATTCAGAGAGGGGTTGAATGGAGTTGGTAGCATGCACATACACCTGAACCAAGGTCATTTTGTTTTCCGTTAGCGTGCCGGTTTTATCAGTGCAAATGACTGTTGCGCTTCCCAAGGTTTCAACGGTTTTCATTTGTTTCACCACTACGCCATGCTTCATCAATCGCCATGCTCCCAGTGCCATGAATGTAGAGAAGGCCACGGGAATTTCTTCAGGTAGAATGCTCATGGCCAGTGTCAAGGACTGCAACAAACTGTTCATGATAAGGTGGCTTTGCACATAATTGAAAAGCCAAACCACGACAAACACACACAACCCAATGATGGACATCAATTTTACAAATTGATTCACTTGTATCTCCAATGGCGAAGGAGATTCTGTAATGCTTTCGAGGCTTTTTCCAATTTTGCCGAGTTGTGTTTGATGTCCCACTTGAGAAACAACGGCTACCGCAAGTCCAGTTGAGACGTGCGTTCCGGCAAAGATTTGTTGTTCTGACGAGTTGACTTTTTTGACAACAGGCAATGATTCTCCGGTGAGGATGGATTCATCAACAGAAAAATCATTGGCTTGAACGATGATGCCATCAGCAGCAATTCTAGCTCCCTCTTCGACGATGAGATAATCGCCCACCACCAAATCTTCTGTGGGAATAACAACTACTTGCTGGTTTCTGATGACTTGACAGGATGGGGTAGTGAAGGCTTTGAGTTTACTTAGGGCTTTGTTGCTTCTGTTGAATTGGTATAGGGAAATGGCAGATTGAAAAACAATGGCAAACAGAATGAAGAAAGCATCACTGATGGCGCCGCTGATAAAATAGATTAATGCAGCCACCATGAGCAGAAGAATCATGGGTTCTTTGACCAATCGGAAGATGGTTTTGAGCAGGGTATAATCCTGCTCGAAATGGTAGATATTGGCGCCTGATTTTTTTCGAGCGTCGGCTACTTCATCATCTGTTAAACCCGCAAAGGGAAAGGCATGAGGGTTCATCAGTGGCGAAGGTAGATGATCCTAGTGGGAAAAAATAAAAAATGGCAGATGATCAATCGCAAGGCACTGCAATGGTGGACAACTGACCAGAATTGTTTACTTGTAATATGTAACAATTTCCGTTGGGCGATTGTAATTTAAGACCATTGGGTTCCACTTGTTGTGCGCGAATGGCATAAGGTACCGCTGCCAATTGTTGGGTACCTATGGTTTGCCAGTTGGTGGTGTACATTTCAACTTGTAGGTATTTGGTATTGACACCCCATTGGATATTGTTGAAGTTTCCAACTGAGGCTTGACCTGACCCAAAGTAGGTGGTGAACAATCCCAAAGCATTTGAATTTACATTTTGCACTTCTTGGTATTCTATCGCACCAGTGGCTGTGCTTTGGTGCAAGCTGAAACGAATACTGACGTTCTGATTGGCCATTGGTGTTCCATCTGCGTTTCTGGCAACAGCTTGATAGAATAAACCTTGGTAGGTGTTTTCGTTGTTGCCATTGAGATCGGTTGGTGTTCCGGCGCAGATACACTCACTGGTTACTAAATCGTTGATTGTATTGGCCTGGTTGTCATTGCATGAGTTACCAGGGAAAAGGCAAGTGCCGTTGCTCTGTTGCGCGCTAGGATTGTAGTTGCATGCATTTTGATCCATACATCCTGATACTATCCATCCTCCTCCGTTACCTCCATTGTTTGAGTTTTGAAGAGAAAGGTATAAACGTGGTGCCGTGAATTTTATGATTGTATCGCAGAAAGTTCGGCCTTTCAGGGCTGACATATCCGGATTGGTTACTAATCCATTAGAATTATTCGGATTGGTTGGTGCCCACCACTCCCAAGGTGCACTATCATAGGGTTGTGAGCTTGGCCTTACCAAAGGAAATAGTCCTAAATTCCCTTCGTTATGCAGAAGGGATGCTGAGGTGTAAGATGGGAAAGGATCAGCCACACCATTGCCAATTGTTTCGAAAATTGCATTGTTTCCAAATTCGGTTGCCAATTGTTGGACTGAAAAACTTCCACTTACTTCAACAACATTCAAAGGTGTTGGTTGAACAGGAACAATTACCATTCCATCCCCGTATGGAGTAAAAGGATCCGTTGGTGTATGGAAAGATATCACAGGACCATCAGTCTCATCAAACCAGGAAATGTCACCAATTGCTCCGCCTAGGTTTACAGTAGCGTTGACATTTGAAGAATATCCCACATGGTTGGGGTAACACAAAGTATCACCAGTCAATGGATTGATACCAATTGTTGTCCCATCTAAATTTCCATTGACAATTTCAATCACCATTGGTAAGTTGTTGGAACCAAAAAACTTGGGCAATAAAACATCTTCATAAATGTCTAAACTTGCATTGGCTAATGTGATGTAACCCCCTGAACCTTGACCAAATGTAACAATTCTGCTGGTATCAATGCCGAATATATTACCCATTTCGGCATGAGACTTTCTGAAGAATCGAATCGCAGTCCTGCAATCTTGAACTCCACGGTAAACGGCATTGATTAGCGTATTTACACGCTCTTCCTGAGTAGGAGCTATCGGGTTCCATCCTAGTCTATAGTCACATGAAGCAACCACATAGCCCATACGCGCAAATCGCTGGCAAATTTCTACAGCAGATGAATCCGTCTTCTGTCCTCCTGTTCCTCCGTTATTTAATTGAGGAGAAACATAAGCCGATGGTAAGAAGTTTCCTGTGTGGAAATACAACATCAATGGACGCTCAGTTTCTGTATCTCCAACAGGCGTATAAATATCCATTTTCAAAGCTTCTGGAACGGCTTCACCAGCAATGGCATAATAAAGTACTGTTGCGTTAACACCATAAGTGACATTCGACTGGATATCAACTTCAGAAAAAACCTCATCTATATATCGGGTCTGAGCATTCAACCCTCCAATCAATGAAACGCAAAAAATGAAAAATAAAATCCTTTTCATACCCAAATATAACCCCACTGGTTTATTCTACCCTTCATATAGAGTAAATTTCTCATCTCCCCACCACCAATCGCTTCATGCCATATCCATTGGCGGTTTGGAAGACCAACTGATACACACCGTCTGCCCATGATGATACATTGATCTCTGTGCGCTGTCCTGTGTATTGGAATTGATCTACTTGTTTTCCTTGTTGATCAAAAACCTTCACCTGAACATTGCCAATGTGCGCATTGGTATAAATGACAACTTGGCTGCTGGCTGGATTGGGCATGATGGTCAATTGTACTTGATCCAAATCATACACACTGTTTACCGCTCCCTCATCCACAAAGCCATCACAGTCATTGTCCGTGTTGTCTAAGACCTCTACTGCTGCAGGATTCAAGGTGGGATCACTGTCATCACAGTCTGCATTGTTGGTGACCATGCCTACGGGTTGGATACAGAAGTAAGCGGCTACTCCAGCGCCGTATCCATCCTGATCGATATCATTGTACCATGGTGTTGTTAATCCTTCATCCGCTAATCCATCACAGTTGTCATCCAATCCGTTGCAAGTTTCTACAGTGGTGGGATTGACTCCTGCGTTGCTGTCATTGCAATCTCCGTTGCAAAGCGTAAAGCCATCTCCATCATTGTCAAATCCTTCATCCACAATGCTGTTGCAATTGTCATCTACCAAATTGCACAACTCCATGGCTTGTGGATGCGCAATGGCACTGTTGTCATCACAGTCGCCCAAGCAACTGCTGTATCCGTCATTGTCCTGGTCAAATCCTTCATCTATGGAGCTGTTGCAATTGTCATCGTAGTTGTTACAAAGTTCAACAGAACTGGTGGCGATGTTGTTATCATTGTCATCGCAGTCACTGCTGTTGCTGACATAACCAGCAGGCAATGAGCATGCTGAAATTGTCGCATTGCTTCCTTCACCGTCTCCATCATTGTCTTGGTAATAGGTTACGGCTTCTGAAACTTGCACGGCGTTTTCATACCAAATGGAATCACTGTAATTTCCATCTGTAATCACCAATCCAAAGCTGTATGTTCCCAAAGCGGAATACTGCACGGCCACTTCCGCCGCATTGGATGTAGCCGGTGTTCCTCCTGGGAAATACCAAGTGCGTGTGGTGTTCCCAAAGCTGTTGTCTGTAAATACAACGGGACTGCTCACACAATTGGCCTCGGTAAAGACAGGGTTGTTAATCATCTCACTCACGGGAACACATGGCCCGACTTGTGTGAGAATATTGTGCATGAAGACATTGATGATTTCATCGATGTTGCCAATGCAAATTTCATTGTTGGTGATGTTGGCATAGTGAACACGTAATACGGGCAATGCGCTGAAGTTAACGGGAATCATGGTTCCCAAGTGTCCCAATGCGGCAATCTTGGTTCCCTCGTCTTCAAAGAAAAGGTGAGAACTCCAGGTTGTATTGGGTAACAAACTTTCAACGCTCATGATGGTTGCGCCGCTGATGTCAAATTGCATCGCATTCACCATGCCGTCTGGATTGGTGATCATCACGTCAAAGTACCCATCAGTGGTATTTAAGTTGCCTATGCTCAAAGTAGCGGTTTCGCTAACATCAATAATCTCAGGATCCCATGCGCATGGTTCCATTAAGCCGGGTAGAATTCCTTGGTCTTGTTGGGTATGTATGCACTGATCCAAATAGGTGGCATCCGCAATGCTGACCACACCGTCTTCATTCAAATCGTTGCAATCGGTTGCGCCGAGATTTTCAGCAACGGATGCATTGCCATACGCATAGATGTCACCCAAATCGTACATCAAGTCCGTGGCAATGTCACCTTTTTTGATTTGTCCAGGGCAATTGCCTTGGCAGTCTGGCTGCGCATTTCCAAAAGGTTGTCCTAAGCAGTCAGTTAAAATCCCGCATGCTGACATGGGTAGTTTTTGGAAATTGATCAATTGATCCATTTCATTTCTTTCAAAGCTAAAACAAACCTGTGCCCAGTTGTTGTTGTAGGCCAATTCATATCTTCCCAACATATCTGGATCATGGTCCCAGTTGGTTTTTAGTACAAGGTGGTAAGTACCCGCAGG
The DNA here is from genome assembly GCA_947504275.1 of Flavobacteriales bacterium. Lineage (GTDB taxonomy): Bacteria > Bacteroidota > Bacteroidia > Flavobacteriales_D > Sanyastnellaceae > CAMCTV01. The sequence continues at coordinate 8,877 of CANNHA010000008.1, read as the reverse complement.
AACGTCGGTAACATCTACCCATTGGCATTGTAAACCTGCGTTGTAAACATCATAACAACCGGCTGTGATTCCCATATTGCCGCATCCAAATTTGGCTACTCCAGTTACGCAACCCAAATCCAAAACACAGAAACCGTTTTTGAACCCTACTTCCGGCATAAGATTTCCAGTGGCATCATAAAGTTCATATTCCGCATATCCGGCATAGTGGTAATGGTTATGACAGAGATCCCAAACAAATTGTTCGTTGTTGGTATTGGGGACACCAATGAAATAGTCTTGGTTTCCAATGTTGTCAATTCTTGTAGAGAAACGGATAATTTCACGATTCCCCAGTCCTTGCAAACAACCTTCATTCACCAAGCAAGCATCTGTTCCATTGATGGTAGTTTGGTACATGGAGGTGTACAATAAATTGCCGTCTACTGAAAGATCGGGACCTAGATTGTTACAATTGGGATCTCCATTGTAGTAACAAGTTGCAGGCATCTCAGCCAATGGGCTGTAGTTACAAGCCAACTCATCCATGCAGCCTTGTACCGGCCCCATGTAGGTGAATGAAATTTGATAACCATTGGTAGCGCAGTCATTGTTGTGATCTCCAACACGAACGTAGTAAGTTATTCCACCTTCTAGGTAGGGTGTAATCTCTGCTTGTTCTCCACAGAAGTCGTCGTTGTAGGTGTAAGTAGCGGCATTGCTTTCATCAAAATTGGCCATGTTGCAGTAGTCATACAACCAAATAGTGGTGTTGCAATCTGCCAAACCACAAGTGCTGATGCGGTATTGTCCGTTAACACTGGGGGTAAAAGAATACCACGTGTTTGGGGCGGGTACGGTTAATGTATCCAAGCTAGCGATGATGGGATCCTCACACGTTGATCCTTGTGCGCAATTCACTTCAATGAAAGTGTAATTGCCAAAGGTTCCACCTGTAGCAATGGATACTCCGTTTAGGAATAAATTGTAAGCGCCATTTCCATTGTTGCAGCAGATACCATTGCTGCCGGTGTCATAGAACTCAACGCGGTGGCATTCATTGGCTATGCAAAGTGTTGCATCATTGGTTGTGCCTTGCGCAATGAGTGTGTTTTCTGCGTTGAATACTTTCCAAGAAGTCTGTTGAGGAAGGTTGTCTGCAGTAATGTCAATGGTTAGAATTTGGGCTTCAGTAACAATGACATTTTGCGTGATGTTGCTCGTGATGCCCATTGGGTCTGTTACCATCAAAGTCGTTGAGTAGACGCCAGGTCCGGGATAAGTCACCACTGGGTTTTCCAAATTTGAATTGAAAACATCAACGCTGCCATTGAAGGTCCATTGGTGACTGACTTGATTTCCTTCACTGCTGTTGTTGAATTGAATGGTGTAACAACTGTTGCTATTGGATACAACATTGTAATTGAAGTTGGCTGCTATAGGCGGGAATTCGCAAGTTCCATTATCTTGTGTAGCGCAAGTGTTATAATTGCTAGCATCAGAATCCGTGCAACCTGCAACAGTTGCTGTGGTTAAATTAATGGAGAACAATCCCTCGGTATTGTTGTATCCTCCAGCCTGAATGTAGTAAGTATGTCCAATCTCGAGCTGATCATCTTCGAATGCTCCTCCAGTTCCATTTCCTTGTGGACAGCCAAAACGAATCATGCTGTAATTACCCGCGGCATCATCGTCGTCACAAGCAATGATGGAACCGCCACAGTTATCGTATATGGCCATTTGGGTATCTACCACTTGCGTTGTATCAGTTGCGGAAGAGGCTCCTAAGGTTATGGTGTAATTTCCTCCTTGGTATACAAATTTGAACCAAACATCTTTGATGGCACCGCCACATCCGGGCGTAGCACCGGCAGAGGCATCAATGTTGGTGGTGTTGACAGGTCCGCTATTTGGAAGCAACAGCACAGCATTGTCACAAGCGTCATTGGCATTGGTAATTAAACAATTTCCGCCATCGATTGTCGCACAAGCATTATAGTTAGAGGCATTGGGATCAGTACAGTCCACAACAGTTGTTGATACAATGGACAATCCGAAAGTTCCTGTCAAACTTTGATATCCGCCTACTTGTAAATAATAAGTTGCACCCAAAGACAATGTTGGACACCCAACGTTGATTTGTGAGGCATAGGTGCCACCAAAGTCATCGTTGCAAACCAGCTGAGAACCGCCACATGCACTATACAAGGCCATTCGTGTATCTGTAAGCGTTCCGGTTAAAAAGGTAGTTATGCTGATGTTTCCACCAGCGTAAACAAAGCTAAACCAAACATCGTTGATGGCATTTGTACCGCCGCATGTTGGATTGGTTCCATTAACTACAGTTCCCACATTGGTATACATCAAAGTATCTCCGTTGATGTTCAGTGTTGTGGCATTGGCGCACGCATCGTTGGCAGGAGCTTGAGCGTTGGTACAAATACTTGAAATAAAAGACAGCGCAATGAATAACAGTTTCCGCATAGATTTGGTTTTAGGTACAAACGAATATACCAAAAAAATTAAACTCCATGAATTAAAACAACTATTGTGTGAAGTGCTCCTGTATGATTTTTTGCAGTTCTTGGTGGATGTGTCCGTTGGAAGCCATAATGTCCTCCTCAAAAATGGGGTCTCCATCATGGAACCCAGTAACAGTTCCGCCGGCCTCTTCAATGATAACAACTCCGGCAGCCACATCCCACGGGTTTAGTCCGTATTCATAGAAAGCTTCAAATCTTCCCATGGCCACCCAAGCCAGGTCCAAAGCTGCACTACCCAATCTTCTGATGCCTCTGGTGTTTTTCATCAATGCCCTGAAGAGTGAAATGTATTGCTCTTCGCGTCCAAAATCATCATAGGGAAATCCTGTAACCAAGAGGGAATCGCGCAATGAAGCCTGCTGACTGATTTGGATTGGTGCGCCATTCAGATAAGTGCCATTGCCCTTCACAGCATGAAAGCATTGATCTTGGTTGGGATCATAGATTATTCCAAGAACAGCTTTATTGTTGTGACAAAGGGCAACACTGATGCACCAAATGGGAACGCCGTGCAGAAAATTGGTTGTGCCATCCAATGGATCAATGACCCAATTCCATTCGTCTGCTTTTTCTCCTGTTCCCTCTTCCGCAATAAATCCCGCAGTTGGAAAAATGTTAGATAGTCCTGCAACCAATCGTTTTTCACTTTCCTTGTCCACAAAACTCACCAAATTGTTGGGCGTTTTGATTTCAATTTCTTTGGGCTTCACCCTTTGCTCTAACATCCACATTCCAGTTTGTTGGATCAATTGGATGGCTTGTGATTCGATGGAAAGTAGTTCGCTGAGTTGCATGCCCAAAGCTAACTATTTATTGCGAAAGAAAGCTTTTGGAAATTGGTGTTGAGGATCAAAAACAAAAGTTGGATCATCTAACGTTTTTAAAAAAGAAATCAGTGCGCTGATTTCGTCTTCGGTCAGCTGGTATTGGTCACTTATCATTGAGCCATGCTCTCTAATTGCAGCCCGCAATTGCGGTTGGTGGCCATCGTGAAAGTAAGGATACGTGAATGATAAATTGCGCAAAGAAGGGACTTTGAAGAGGAATGTATCTGCGGCTACCTTCGTTATGGAATACCGACCAGAATCAATTTGCGCATTGCTCGGTATTTTATAGTACATCAATTCCTGATTGGTAAAGAGCGGTGCGGTATGACAGTTACCACAATGCGCGGTATACAAACGTTGCCCATTCCATTCTTGGATGGAAAAAAATTCAACACCATCTTGAACCAAGTCATATTTGGATTGTGCTGAAATCAAAGACAATTGAAATTGACTCAAGCAGCGCAGAATGAGATTGGCAGTGATTTCTTGGTTAGGAAAAATCTCTTGAAACGCGAGTACATATCTTTTTTGTCTTTTGATTTTTAGGACAATATTTTCTAGGTTGTTGTCCATTTCGGTTTTTCCTGTGATGGGAGCAATCGCCTGGAAATCCAAATGGTGAATGGCTCCGTCCCACATGAAACTTTTGTTCCAAGCCAAGTTGAAAAGGGCAGGGGCGTTGCGCTTTCCTTTTCGGTCATCAATGCCGTGAGAAGTGGGGTGATCAGTATGGGCAAATGCATTATAGGATGAGTGACAACTGGCGCAGGAAATGGTGCTGTCTTTGGAAAGCACAGGGTCATAAAACAAGTACTTTCCCAATCGCACTTGTGCGGTGTCGTATGGATTGGTTTGAAAAGAATAGGTTGGAATAGGCCAGCCTTTGGGCGCGGGATAGTCAGTGGGTAACCATTCGAATCCCATCAAGAGAAACAAAAGAAACAGTAAGATGATTATTGAACGATGAGACATTGGCTAAACAATTTCATCATTTGGACCGCTGCAGGTTGAGGAGACATGATTTCAAAATCGCTTTCTAAAATAAATTGAATCAATTTTTCCGTTGGTTCAAAAGACAACCGGATTGAATTCAGGGGTGCTGTTTTCTTTAAAGATATGGCGCAATTTTGGTCGCAACGAAAAGGATATTGAAAACCTCCCAAATGAAAAGTGAATCGTCGAATCTCTTTCTCTTTCTCTTTCTCTTTCTCTTTCTCACTCTGAAAAAATCCTTCCCACTTCACAAAAATGTACCCACTCTGCCACGCCCAGTACATGCCGTTTATCGGTGTTAATCCATTGCTAACGATACCCAATTCATGCTGTAGGCTATCAACACCCAATAAAAAATGTAAGGAATCTACAACATACGATTTATTTGTTTCAAATTGAAAAGGAAATTCTTTGACATGATGGAATTGTTGATCGTCATGAACCAAATGTCCGTTGTGGAACGCTTGAATGTGACCAATGAGAATTTCCAGTTTTTGGGTTTCTATTGTTTGTGCAGGGCAGCTGGTAAATCCACTTCCAACAAGAAATAAAAAGACGACAAACCACTTATTCATTCTCGGGAAACTGCAATTGAAAACGATTGAACCATTGAACAAAAGCATTCCATTTATCGGCATTGCTTTCTTTCCATAGTCCAAATTCCTCTGGATTACCTATCATCATCAACCAATGGTTGTAGGCTTCAAAATGTCCTTGTTCAAAGACTGCACGTTGAAATTCAAAGATGGGTTCTCCATATTGGTTTTGCATGTCTTCTAAGTAGTACAATTCCAAGATGTTTTCTTTGAATACAGATATACTGGCCAGATCAAGTTGAAAGATTTTACTTTGATCACACCGTTGCGTAAGATAGGCGTAGGCTTGGCAAAATCCAGGATGCTCTAGGACTGTTTCCCTTGAGGTGGTTGGATCATCTTTCATTGAATGACACCAATGCGTTACCCAATGACCGCTGCTGTCTATTTGAAGACCCTTTTTTGTTTGTGTGTACAGTTCTGCGCTCATGTATTCTGTATAAGGTGTATCCCTGTCCAAATTCATGAATGTTTCACCCATCAGAAGACCATCTGCAATTTGATTTTGCTGAAAATATATCATTGCAGCCTTGTAGTAATTTAATGCAAAATTGGGTTCTGAGGCAATTCCTTTTTGATAATAAAACAAAGCTTGACCAGGTTCTTTTTTTTCGGCCAGTATATTTCCTTTTTCAAGATGGAGCATTCCACTCTTTGGAAATTTGCTTAGGGCAACATCCAAAAGTGTTATGGATTCATCCACTTGATGATTCATGAAGTACGCATTGGCCAAGAATTGAAAAAACGGTGGCATGGCATCTATATGCTGAACATGCGGAGTCATTGTTTGTATGGCTCCTTTGTAATCTTTCAGTAAATATTGAAGGTATCCAGATTCAAAGGTGTAAATGATGTTGTTGGGGTCCAATCGATGCGCCTCCAACATGTGCTTGAGACTTTCATTTGGACGGTCATTTTCAAAACTTTCTCGAGACAGATTGGACTTTTCAAATGCCAAAGAAGCAGAGTCTAATTGTGCCAATGAAGAAAATTCACAGAGCATCATGAGCATTAATGATGCAAAAGATATGATGAACCTTGTTTTCAAGTTACTGGGCATTTGATTTACTAGATTTAGTCATTTTTTACTTTTATCCATTCAACGGAAATGGCGTCATGATCAGAAAGCAATTTGCCTTCAGTTGAATGACGGAAATATTCAAGTTTTGTTGCCTTGAGGGCATCAGATGAAAATATTAAATCAATTGGGCCATTTTCTGTGGTGATCTCATCTTTGAATCCATGATAAGTATCTCTGCTGTCACGCGCTTGCATAAGATTGAGTTTTTCAGATATTTTTTGAAGCCCCGTATGATTAGAGGTGACATTGAAATCTCCACCCAATATTTGATAGGGTGCCGGACACAAATCAATGAGAGTGCTTATCATTTCAGCACTTTTTTCTTGCGCAATTTTACCGATGTGATCCCAATGTGTGTTGATACAAACCAATGTCTTATTGTCCAACTTGTCATTCAATATTACCAATGAGGCGATTCTTTCACAAGCAGCATCCCACCCTTTACTCGGAACAGCAGAATTTTGCGATAGCCAAATGGTTAAAGTATCTTTCAATTCAAAACGATTGGTTTTGAAAAATACAGGACAATACTCTCCTTTTTCATGTCCATCCTCTCGGCCAACGCCGTAGGATTGATAGCCATCCAATTGTTCTTGTAAATCGATGTATTGATGATGCAAGACCTCTTGAAAGAAATACAAATCAGCATCTTGATTCTTCAGCCAATTGAGCGTTGTTTTTTTTCTATTGCTCCATGCATTGACCCCGTCTTGAGGATTGTCATAGCGCAAGTTTAGATCCACCAATGTCAGACTTTGCGCAATGGAGAAAAGTGGTACAATTAACCCAATTAAAATGCCACTCAATCGAATCATTTGTTGTCTATCTGCTGGTCCATTTCTTGGATTTGTTCCTCATAGTACAAAATATCCTCAGCATTGTTTTGCGCTTTTGCCATTTCAAGTGCGATTTTATAGAATCGCTTGGCATCTTCAAAATGTCCTAAGCGCCAGTGGCAGAATGCTTCGTTTCCAACAATGATGATGTCATTGGGCGATATTTGATAGGCTTTGTTTAAAAAAGTAAGCGCATCAAGATGTTTCTCTTTCATCATTAAGCAAGTTGCTATATTGGACAATGCGATGACGTTTTGATCTTGCTGCTGAATGATGAGTCGTGAACTTCTTTCGATGATGTCATAGGCATAGGGTAATCCCGATTCGAAGAGTACATAAAACGTTTCCTGTAACGATGAATAAATATAGGGTTGCGCTTCTTTGATCTTTTCATTGTGTTCTGTTTTCCATCGGTGTTCCAACTTAACCGATTGCTGAAGTGTTGATGTGATTTCTGATTCCATCCAATCCCAATGCTCACTTTCACGTGTCAGGAATATTTTCCCCAATCTAAAGTCTAGTCGATTGGGAAATTTTTGAATGGCCAAATCAAGATAACGAACCGCCGTTTGAACGCTGCTGTCATTCACTGTCATCTCACTGTACAGATACCCTCCCTTGCCTCCAAGGCTGTCGGTCAATTCCAGAAACTCTACCCCTTCAGGTTTTTCTGTTGTCATTTGTACCAATTCTTGAAAAGCCTTTTTACTGTGGTAATTGGCGTAGGCTACATAGAGTTCAGGATCGTTGGGATGTCTGGACTCCCATTGCTTGGCAATCTGCAATAGTCCGGTAGTGTCTTCTGATTCCATTTTGGCCCAAAAATCCTGCTCAAATTTTTGAGCGCTACCCATTGTTGGAATCAGGACCATGATCCATACACTGACACTTAAGAATATCCAATTTTTCATTGATGAAAAGGTAAAAGAAAAGGCCATCCTTCCGGATAGCCTTTTCAATACTTATTAACGAAGGGTTTAGGATTATTCTCCTTTGCCTTCCATTTTTTCTTTCAATGCAGCCAAAGCTCCGATATCACCTAAAGTAGATTTTTCTACTTGTGCGTTAACGGCCTTCACCGCACTAGAGTCAGCACCTTCTACTTTCTTAGGAGCACGAGCCTTCTTAGGAGCTTCTGCACCTGGCTCATCTGCTTTGAAGGTTGAAGTGTGAGATACATTGATCTTGCGTTGGTTCTTATTGAACTCCAATACAACAAACTCCAATGTTTCTTCAACTTTAGCAGTTGAACCATCTTCTTTCTTCAAGTTTTTGCTTACGCAGAAACCTTCCAAACCGTATGGCAATGATACCACAACGTGTCCACCTTCTTTGCGGATAATAGTTCCTTGGTGACGTGTACCTTCAGCAAATGTTGCATCAAATACATCCCATGGGTTCTCCTCAATTTGTTTGTGGCCCAAACTGATTTTACGGCTTTCTTTGTCCAATTCCAATACAACTACTTCCATGTCATCACCGATGGCACAGAACTCTGATGGATGCTTGATTTTCTTGCTCCAAGACAAATCAGAAATGTGAACCAATCCGTCGATGCCTTCAGCCAATTCGCAGAATACACCAAAGTTGGTGAATGCACGAACTTTTGCAGTATGCTTGCTTCCCACTGAGAAACGAGTCTCAATACCTTCCCAAGGATCTGAAGACAATTGCTTCATTCCCAGGCTCAATTTGCGCTCGTCTTTTTCTACAGCCAAAACAACACATTCAACATCCTGTCCAACTTTCAAGAAATCTTGAGCCGAACGCAAATGTGAACTCCATGACATTTCAGAAACGTGGATCAATCCTTCAACACCTGGCGCTACTTCAACAAATGCACCGTAGTCAGCCAAAACAACCACTTTACCCGTTACTTTTTGACCTACTTGCAATGTGTCTTGGTAAGCATCCCATGGGTGAGCAGAAAGCTGCTTCAAGCCCAATGCAATTCTCTTCTTGTCATCATCGAAGTCAAGAATAACCACGTTGATTTTAGAATCCAATTGAACCACTTCTTCT
>CANNHA010000007.1 GCA_947504275.1 Flavobacteriales bacterium | reverse complement strand
TAGGTTCCGCTGATTGCAGTGTAACCGGGCATAGAAGAAACAATAACTTCTGGACGAGAAGCTACGGGTGGACATCCACACTCAGCTCCCAAATTCGATTGTGCAACTGAAGCAGTTGCAACAAATGACAATGCCATCGCGATGACTTTGTTCAAATTGTTTAATTTTTTCATTTTTTTTTGGTTAATTAGATTGATGCAAATCTGAAACTTCAATGATCATTCAGAATAAAAGTCTCTTTACCTTTCTATTAAGCAATTGTTGTACGCGGCTATTAATTGTTAAGAGATTGTTGCTGTTTTATGAAAAAAAAAACACTGACTTAACATCAGTGTTTTTTATGTACAATTGAATATTTCAGCTGGTCATAAGAAAGTAAGACCAATGCATAGACCTAAATTCATAAAGCCAAATTGTCCATCACTGCTTTCTATCAACTTGGGGTAAAGTTGACCTTGCAGTCCAATGGCAATCATGTGTGTATCATCAGGATTGAATTGTTTTGTCAATTGCATTTGAATGCCTAATCCTGTTGCCTTCGATTTTTCAAATGCTTGTTGTCGTTGATTATTGTTTAAAAGTTGGTAGGTGATTTTCTCTTGGAACCCATGATAATATTGTCCTCCTATTCCAATTGCCCAACCACTCTCAGTGATCTGATAGTCGACGATAATCGGGATTTCAACACCTCTAAAGGTTTTATCAATCAATTTAACGTCATTAAGACCAATGCTATCGTTTTTATAGGACATGCCTTTGAATTGAGCACCCAAACGTAGCGTAATTTTTTTGCCTGCTTTATAGCCCACACCCAACCCAAAGGATTGGCCCATACCCCATGAGCTATTGCCCTGCAATTTGCCATTAAAAGTTTCAGATGATGTTTCAAAAAGTGGATTGTTGATGTCATAGGAATAAGCCAAGAACCAATTCCATGATTTTGTTTGAGCGTATCCATGAGATACATTCAAAAGAAGTATTAGTATCGGGATGAAATGTTTCGTTTTCATGGCATTATTCTTTAATACAACGGATACTCATTCCGTAAAGTTTAGATATCTTGGATCTTAAGATACGTGTTTGCTGAAAGTCTATGTAACGGTAATATCCCTCGTTGTTATCTTGTGTGGACGTCCACCAAAATGCGGTATTAGCTCCAGTATTCATGAAATTCAAAAGTGTGATACATCCCCCTGGCCTGGCATTGAACCCATATTTATCGATTCCGTACAATGGACTGAATTCAGGCCATCCACTGGAATATTTCGTCGTCAATAAATTGGCTTCCTCAACGCCTCTCCAGCCAAAAGCGTTGGCCGCTTCAGTGCTCATACCAATGTGTTTTTCCAGGATTTTCCAATCTTCGTCACTCGGTATTTTCCAGCCTTTGGGTGCAATTTTTCTTGTGTCTTCAACACATTGAAAGTTATACAAATAACCGAAAAGAGAATCGTTGTGAAAAGTATATGTGCTGTGATTTTGGGCATTCCAAGTAGACAGTGCATTTTCTCTGGAGAGATATTGAATGGTATCCTCATTTTGAAAACGACTGGATGCCAAATTTTCCGCCATCCACCATTGATCGCCAATCTTGATTGTGGTAAATGTTCTGCCGTCGTTGTCAACGCCAGTTCCATATTCTATTTCAATCGGTTCTTTTTTATCCTTGTTGCAACCCAAAATGAGCAGGGAGCAGATGATAAGACAGCTAGTTATTTTTTTCATGACTATATTTTGAATAAGGTCAAAATTTGTGTTCCCAATGGAGCCGTTATTTGGATGTAGTATACACCGGGCATCAGATGACTGATGTCCACAGTGTTGTTGTAATTAATGCCAATATCATTAACGTTTTCAGTTGATATCATTGTTCCAAAGGCATTGAACCATTGAATCGTGATGTTTCCATTTTCTGGTTGCACCACGTTGATTCTGACTTGATCCTCCGCAGGATTGGGATAGAGACCGCATTCAAAATTACTAACCAACAAAGCTGGACAAACTTCTGTAATATTCCGGTTGTTACAATCGCCTGGGTAACAGCATAATTCCTCCATCATGATGTTGGCTTTAGGATCATAATTGCAAGCAAGAGAATCCGAGCAGCCGATGATGGCTTTGTTCAGACAACTTCCTTCTTCAAAGCAAATGAAAGCAGGGCTGTATTCCAAGTAACTGGGGTCGTTACATCCGCAAGCATATGGATAGGAAAGGAAAGGGTTGTATTGTTGATTCTCACCAATGAGGGTGTCTTGTGCAACATATTCAATGGATTGTAGATTTCCTTCATTGTCAAAAAACACAACTTCTAAATTGATGTTAAATGAAATTTCTCCAGCAGTGGTAAGTTGAGCAAGCATAACATGATTGCTGTCTGCTACAACACCAGAGTAGGGAACACTTGGGGTTAGAAAAAATTGGTTGCTTTCATAAGAATTTCCCGGCACAATGGATCCGAAAATCGTACTATCAATGCCAAAAGTAAGATAGTCATTTGTTAAAAAAATATCCCAGGTCCCAGCGGCCGTCACCATTGTATCAATCCCATCGACTTGGGTAAGGGCTAGGCCCATTTCACTGTTTTGATTGTTCATCAAACCTTGTGGTAGCATTTCACTGCCACCATCACTATTAGAACCACCGATAAAAGAACCGTTGGTATCTTGATTTTTAGGAAGACCAAAGTATAAATTGGGGCCTTGTTTGGCTACTTGACCAATTGTTAGATAAGTATCCAAGGCAACCAAGCTTTCTCCCAATCTTGGTTTAAGAAAATCTCTGCCAAATGATTTGCCTTCAGTGGCATGATTAAAAAACGGCGCACTGCTGCTGATGGTAAAAGCATGGTTGGCATCTCCGAAGATTTTAGAAACAGCGCTTCCAGGCAACAATTTGGCATAGATGCGATAGGTGGTTGAACCTTCCGGGAGTATTCCACCTGTAGTATCGGTAGCATCATCGGTATCACTGATGTAATACTTTTCGATAAACAAGTTTTGTAATTGACTAAAGCCAAGTTGAGTCAATAACCCAAAGCTGATGGCTAGAATGAATTTTAATGCTTTCATATTTTGTACTGAATAGAAAGTTGATAAGTTGTACCATAACGGAAGTTGTCGTAATCATACCAGCCATCTGTGTTGGTGATATTACCTGCTTCATTGATGCGATCAATTTGATAAGATCTTCTGACCGCTGTATTTAAAATATCTCTGATGGTAAGACTGGCTGACCAATGATCATTGATTTTTTTGTTGACTTTAAAGTCAATCATGTGACGTGGCATTTCATACACATCAGGTCTGCCCACAATGGCACCCGCGATAACCAATCTCGGTCCTTGCACATTATAAGATACAGTGGCACTCAATCCTAGGCTGTCGGCGGTGTAACTTAAGATACTGTTAATGAGGTAAGGCGCTTGACCAAACATGGGCCTTCTCAAAGTATCCAAAGGGGTATAAACTTTCTTACCATCAATAACTTGTAAATCTTTTCTGATGAACTCTGCTTCAGATTTTACCAATGTTACGTTGCTTTTGAATTCCAATGCACGTGTAATCTGTATGTTTCCTTCCAATTCCAATCCCAAGACTGTGGACTTCTCAATATTGTCCCAGGTAATTCCCGCTGAGCCAAATCCCATTTCGATATGGTTATTAAAGTCCTTATAAAAAGCACTGATCGATGCATTGTGTCCTTTTTTGAAATAGGTTTCTGCACGGAAATCAAAGTTGTGAATGGTCACCATTTTTAAGTCAGAATTTCCATAGATCAATGTTCTGAACTCATTGTCAACGATGGCAGCATCACTCAATTCCCTGATGCTAGGACGCGCAAGAGATTTTGAGTAGTTGAATCTCAAGTTGGTTTGTCCCAATGAATCTGAAACCAATTTGTAAACCAAACTTGCATTGGGTAAAAGATCCAATTGTTCAATGGATGCAGGATTAACCAGTGGAAACCCACCCACATTCTCTCTTCTAAAATCATCTTTCTCATAGCCCTGTGCATAGTAGCTGTCTACATCTACAAAGATGTCCGTTTGTTCAGCCCTTAATCCACCAATTAATCTGAGACTAGATGATTTCTCGTAGTCAAAGAATGCATAGGCGCTATAAACATCGCTTTGTCCAAAGCTGTGATCCCTGGCAAAGTTGTTCCTGATGTAATAATAATCCAAGGTGCCATCACGCATTACAAATTTGGAAGGGTCTAGGAATTGGTCAATATTACCTGAAGTGAATGTCTCTAGATTAAGATTGTTTCCTTGAAATAGTTTGTACTCATCGTTGTCTATTTTTCGGTAGTTTCTTAGCGCAGATCCTCCCCAAAACATTTTTCTTGTCAATCCTTCTTTTTTCAACTTATGAATGGGCTGAGAGAAGTCCATTCGGCTGTCGAGGAGATTTTCGTTGAGGTATCTATAGAATCTTCTTATTCCCTCACCAAAAGTGGGCGCAAATGTGTAGGCCTGAATTTCATTGTTGACTAGGTTGTAACTATATTGATTCACTTTGAAATCAGGTGCAATACTATTGGCTTTGGTATAACTAGCATTGAAGTTGATTTTTAGTTCTTTCTCCGGAAAATAATGTTCGGTGCTCAGTTGATGAATCAATTGTTTTCTCTGCTCATAGAAAATGTTGTTGACAACAGAAATATCTTGCTCGTCGATTATTCCATCTGGTGAGATAAATGGTCTTCCTTCATATTGTGCCACATCATTGGTTCCAATGATATTTGGCATATACAACAACCCAATTTTATGATTGGGGCTTAGTTTGTAATTGGCATTCAGCAGAACGTTCCAAGAATTGGTTTCACGACTGATACGGGCATAGTCCTGACGGTCTATGGGGTAATCCAAAGTTTCATCGCCAACTCTTTGTGAAGTTCCGTTAGGGTCATAACGGTAATTGGTGCCGTAACGCATACCAATGAAGTAGCCTAATTTTTTCCCAAAGAGTTTGGTTTCATTGCCAATGCTAAAGTTTTGGCTAAAATTCATGGGAGCTTTTTCCACTCGAGCATTCCAGTTGTTGGCAAAACCATTGTTGTAATCTGTACCATCAGGGTTGATCAATGCAAATGCTTTTGGTTTGTATTGACTTGTATACTCTTGCGTAGCAGCTGCAACTGCAGCGGGATTATTCAGTTGATTGGCAGGAAGCAAACCCAATTCTACCAGTCCCAAAGCCAAGTAATTGTCAGCTGTTGCATTTCCATCTGCCCAACCGTGAATTCCCATGTTGGCATAAAAGTCACCTAGGCCCAAAGCAACCATTTCATCATAGGTATTAGGTGCGAGATTGGGGACCAATATTTCATCCTTTTCTCTCCTGCGCATTCCATTGTCAAAGCCCCATCGATCTGTTTTACTCTTGGCAGAGGTAATAAAATCTTTGAAAGTGACTTGGGGATTGTAACCAAACTGGGATTCTACATTGATGCTCAATTGATCAGGATAATCTTTGGTTTCAACGGATATATAAGCACCAGACCAATCAGAAGCCAAATTGGATTGAGCTGTTTTGGTGATGATGATGTTGTCAATCAAACTTGAAGGGAAGATATCCAATTTGATGTTGTTGGTCAATGGATCCAATGTAGGAATGCGGGAACCATTCAATGTCGTTTTTACATAACGGTCTCCAATTCCCCTGACGGTGATTAATCCTCCTGAAGTTGATACACCGGAAACCCTGGCAATGGCATTCACCACGTTTTGGTCTCCTGTTTTTTTCATGGTTTCCGAGGAGATGTAATCAATGGTGGTTGCGGAATTCATCTTCACTTTTTCCATATAGGTATCATTGGACTTAGCCACTTTACCTACAATGTCAAGTCCTTTTACAACATATGAGCTGCTGTAAAGCGTTACATTGCTTACCAGCGTTTGGTTGTTAGATAAGACAACCGTGTTTACAGTAGTCTTAAATCCTGTCATCACATAGTTGATGGTATAGGTTTTATTGTTGGGTATAGCCAACTCGTAGAGCCCATCAAAATCTGTTTTTGACAGAATAGATTGATTCTCTATGACCACGACAACTACACCAAAAACAGGTTCTCCCTTCTCATCGGTGACTTTGCCTTTGAGAACTCCCTGAGCTAAGCCAATGGTGGAGATTGAAATGAAAATAAGGATGGAAAGGAGACCTCTCATGGATTTATTTTTTGATGAAGGATAGTTTTTGAATATGACCGTCATTGTTGATGTTAACGGTATAAAGGCCGGCGGCCAATTGGGCTACATTCAATGTTAAATTGGATTGTTGCGTATTCTCGGAAAGCACCAAAGATCCAGTCGTATTGAAAACACTGATTTGTCCAATGGCTTGTTTCATATTGTTTTTAAGAACAACGAAGTCAGTCGCAGGGTTAGGGAAAATGCTCATGCTGTTTCTTTGTCCGATATAAGAAATACCATTGGGTTCTTCTGGTGTGCTCTCGTAGATCAAAGTGCTATCAGTCAATTCTCCATTCTCAGGATTCTCGGCAACAAAAATCTCACTTCCTCCTATTTGAGGAGTTCCCAACTGAAGATTGAGTTTGAATGAAAAAATCCCATCTGTGGTGAATTGTCCGATTAATACCATGTTGCTTGCAGTAACGCCAGTAACGCCACCCAAAGCCGCAATCGTTCCGTTGGAAGTTACAAAATCAGATCCTGGTGTTTGATCAAACAAATCCAACTCTGAACTGATACCTAAAATATTTGGGTTAATTGGAGTACCTGGCAACATACCATCTACACCATCTGTTCCTGTTACTGGCAATCCCATGGCCGTTGTAACGTTGGCAATAAGACCATCGTTGTTTCCAATTGTTCCATCTGTATCTTCAGTTTTCAAAACACCCATTTTGGTAGCCGCAACCCCACCTACAGTCAAATAGGTGTCAATCAGTTGTGTGTTTTTCTTGGTGTTGTTTACACTGGTTCCCTGGTAAACAGCAACTCCATAATTGGGGTCGTTGAAGAAAGAGGTGGTGGTATGGATTTCCAGAGGATGAGCTGCATTTCCAAACATCTGAATAAAGCTGTAACCATCTTGTAAATCTGCGTAAACCCTGTATGTGGTTGATCCAACATGGAGTGGGTAAGTGGCGAAATTGTCAGCTGCATCAATTGAGTCTGCTGCATCGGAAACGTAGTATTTTTCTACAACAATGCCTTGCAATCCTTGTGCTTGAACTTGTTGAGAAGAAAGACCAACCATTAGGCTTAATCCAGTGAAAACGGTGTAAATATTTTTCATGATTTTATTTTTTTTTGTTCTTCTTTTTTTTCTTTTCTTTTTTTGTTGTTCCGCGCAGTAAGGGACACAAAATTTCACCTTTCTGCGGATTGTCCCATACGTATTTGATTGATCTACCTTGGGGAGTTCCTATCATGATATTTAAGGAATAATCCAAGTCACCAGCAGTGGTCAATTGTGCAATCAAGATATAGTTGGTTCCTAATGAATCAACCCCAATGGATCCTTTCCCTAAGCACGCCCATGCACCATTGTCGATTTGTAAATGATTGGAATTGGTGACCATCATCAAATGTTTTGACGTCGAGTCCAATTGGAACAGATTGACGATAGGTAAGTCATTTGATCCATGCATCCCATCGCGCTCTTGCAAACTGAATTCCATCCATTTTGTATCATTGGTCAAATAGTTGTCCTCGAATTTTTTATAAAGCAAGTTATCGTCATGGTCTAGCTTTTTGGGAACACCCATAAAACTTTCACCAGCAGCACCCGCTGTGAACCAGGAGTCTAACAATGTAATGTTTTTAGAAAGACTTCTTTCAGGAATTACATTGGGATAGGTATTTCCAATTCCGGCGTGATTAAAGAAGAGGGATTCTGAGTGGAAACTTAATGGGTGTGCCGTTGTCCCGTAGGCTGCTTGGAAACGATATCCTGGAGACAAGTCCAAGTATATTCTGTACGTTTTTGAGTTGTTTTTTAGTTCGCCGCTGATTTTTCCGGCTCCATTATCCATTTCATTGGATTGATAGTAGCGTTCTATATATACACCATCCAGTCCTTCAAAAGTTTGAGCACCAATGACAGAAGTTATCAAAATAATTAATGCAGACAGCAGGGTTTTCATTTGTAATTACCTCGATATCATGAAAGATTCTGTTTCTGTGCCAATGATGATGTTATAAATACCATTGGCCCATTCGCCTACGTTTAATTGCAGGCTGCGGTCAATTTTGCCATCAAACATTTTTTGACCCAGCTGATTGACAATAATGACTTGGTTGTTCCAAGCGTTAATGGCCGAACCAATGGTAATCCATTCATTGGCTGGATTTGGGAAAAGTTGCAGATACATGGCTTTGTTTTCTGTTACATGAGTGCTGATTTCACCATCGCAATTCTCATCTATATTATTGTCTGGAATTTCTATTGCGTTGGGGTTAATAGTATTATTGGTGTCATCACAATCAGTATCCAATGCGGAACCACAAGCCACCATATTAGTACTGCCAAATCCATCCAAATCAAGGTCTTCAAAAAGAAGTAAGGCATCATCACAATCTTCACTGTTTTCAACAAATCCCATCAAGGGTGCACACGCATAGGCTGCATTGTTCGGATCTCCGAAGCCATCGGCATCCACATCGGCAAAGTAGGTGTTGATCACAAACTCATCTATTTCATCATTGCAGTTGTCATCCAAATCATTACAGACTTCTGATTGAAATGGAAATACGGCGGCGTCATTGTCATTGCAATCTCCCGTTTGTATTTCGCCACATGCAGAAAGGTTTTCGCCACCGTAACTGTCGCTATCCAAATCTTCAAATAGGATTAAATTGTCGTCGCAATCGTCCCCATTGTTAACATAACCAAACGGCATGTCACATGCAAGCATGATTTCATCAACGTTTCCAAAGCCATCCATATCTGTATCGATATAGTAAGTGTTCTGAACATACTCGTCTATTTCACCGTCACAATTGTTGTCCGTTTCGTCACAAGCTTCATTAGCGCCAGGAAAAATGAGTGCATTGTTATCAATGCAATCGTCGGCATTGTTTACAAAAGAAACGATTGGATTACATAACAACAGGGAATTGTCCGCATTACCAAATCCATCGCCATCGGCATCAAAAAAGTAGTTTAAAGGATTAGCACAGGTGTCCAGTTCCATAGATGCAATGGAGGGGATGGACATCATTAAAATAAAGCAAAAACTGACTATTTTTTTCATATCACGTTACGAGATTTTGTCAATTGCAAAAAAAGATTGATGAGAATAAGCCATTGGCGCTTTAATGTTATTTTTATACGAACACAATATGAAATGCATTAAATAATTGTTACGCAAAAATTAACACTTGATTGAGTGAATGATGTTTTAGGTTCTCAGATGGGCAAGATTTTTTTTCCAATCACGTTTCGGCAAGAGGCAAGAGTCTCTTCAAATGGACTTAGAGTTTATGATGCAATGAAACTATATTCTAAGTCTGTGGCCTGAAACTTCTTATTGAAACGAGCCACACTTTTGTTGCTAGAGCCCATGAAATGGATTTGTTTAATGATGTTTTCACTGTGGATCCCCATCGTCAAATGATGTATCAGGTAGGACATAACATGCAATTCTCGATAATCTCTATCTGAAGCATTCTGAATGGTGTACAAGGTGCCATTGAATAAGCCATACATCTGCATGGCTACCATTAAGCCATCGCAACTAAGCCCAGCTATTTTTATCATCCCTCTTTCATGACCTGCTTGAAAGAGTTGCTCAAGCTTTGTTTGTTGGGCTTGCGGCCACTCATAGGGGTGGTGGCGTTTCATGAACTTGTCAAAAAGTTCCCAGGTTTGATTGAAATCAACTTTGAAGTTCTCTCGTTCCGCTTTTTGTAGGTTTTTTTTTAGTTCTCTTGAAATGTTTTCGCCGACGTATGGGGCAATTTGTACGCGGTGGATTTTTACATCCCCTTTCATCTCTATTCCTGGTTGAACATGTATTCCTTTTAGTATACCTTGCCCTGTGATTTTTTGAAGCATGCTTTTCTTTTCCTCCAATGATAGTTTTTCACCAATGCATTCTATATACTTCACATAAAGAGGTGTTTTATTGCTGTTGATTATTCCCCATTTTTTGACCAAAGCATCCGGCATGACAGCCTCATATTCTCCCTTTACCCAGCCATGCCATTTGGGTAACAGGGCACTCCAGTACCAGCTCAAAGAGAACATGGATCCATTGTTCTGCACAACACAACGATCCCAAGCTTGAGTATCGATACCTGATGCTGGTATTTTTTTCCAATCACCATTCATAATCTTTCAATATTACAAGTTTTTTTGAAAAGGGCAAAAAAAAAGGTATCTGTTAGATACCTTTTATTCGTAGCCCGTAGGGGAATCGAACCCCTGTTTACAGAATGAAAATCTGCTGTCCTAACCCCTAGACGAACGGGCCATCGTTCGCTTTAGCGGATGCAAATATAAACCTTTTTTTTCATCCTCAAAAAAAAAAACAAAAAAGTAAATGGTCGGTTTGAATTATCTTCGGCATGGTTTTTATCTAGCTTGAAAACATGAAAATATTTTCCGTTTTATTGTTGTCTATATTGAGCCTAATTGGAGCTCAAAACTTGTTGTTTGCGCAGAATGTGAACATTCATGCCAAGTTCAATCAATTGCCAAACGGCAATATGAAGGTCATTTTTGAATACATGAATGGCCAGGAGTGGAAACAAATCGACAACAAAGCCTTGGACAAAGATGGTCAAGTTGATTTTCAGTTTTTACCTCCCGTGTATGGCCAATACCGTTTCCGATTCCCCTCAGGGAAAAACAGTGTCATCTGGTCTGATTTTATTATTTCCCAATACAAGGATGAACCCAAATCCATGAATTTGAACATCGATTACTCTGAAATGAATGGAAGGCCTTTGGTGGTTTCCAACTCTTTCGAGAGTCAGTTGTATGTTGAATTGATGAATGCCTTCTTGGATTTTGATGCCGAGAGAACGGCTGTACCTGTTGATCTGCTTAAACTGGAGGCGGCTACCACAAAACTGAATCAAATTTCTCGCAGAATGGCTCAACAAAACAGAGGGACTTTTACGGGTGATGTGGTCGCTGATTTGGTTTATCAACCGGTAAGATCAGATTATCCAAAAGAAAAGCACGAGTCTTTGAATGATTCTTTGTTCTACATCAAGTTCGGCATTAGTAAATTGCCTTATTACAAGTCCGGAGCCCTGCATCACAACTTATTTGTCAGAAGTTTGGAGCGCTATTTCAAACACATGCAACAAAAAGATTCTGACGACTACGCCATTGATTTTATAGACGGCGTGATGTTTCGCAGCGGTGGTTTGGAAGAGGTAGATCAGTTCCTGTTCAAATATTTGTTGGATAAAATGTTGGGTTATAAAAGTGAAAAGGGACTTTCCCATTTGTTGTCGCACTACAGTCAAGATTGTTCAGAGGATCATAGCAGCAAATCAGCCAATGATCAGTTAGTGACTGCCTTGAATGAGGTGGCCCCTGGTAAAAAGGTTTGGCCATTGAAGTTGCCGGATATCAACGCTACGCCTGTTGCTCTTTTGGACGTTTGCAAAAAGAACAAAATGACCTTGATGCTTTTTTGGAAGAGCAGTTGCAATCACTGCGAGGAGTTCAAACCCATTCTTAGGGGGCTTTATGATCAATACCACAGCCAAGGTTTAGAAGTTTATGCTGTATCCATTGATAAAGATATTAACGAGTGGAAGACTTATGTGAACGCGCACCCTCAACCATGGAAAGATACTTTCTTGGCTTACGAGGTTAGAAAGGAATTCAATAACCATTATCCGGTGCCCAGCACACCAACCTTAATTGCACTTGATCAAAATGGAAAGGTGATCAGCCGTTTGATTGTTAGAAGCAAGATGGAAGAATTTTTGAAAGAGAATTTCAAATAATTTTCGATGATTATCGATAAATAAAAAGGTTGTCATAAATGACAACCTTTTTTTGTTATAAAACAGGTTTCTTTTAGTTCCCGCCATTGACTTCATATTCATTGTTTCCCACGGTGAGCGTAAGTCCGTTATTGCAGTCACCACTTCCCCAATTGATTACTCGATTTTGACCTTGCTCAGGATCAATGGTCATTACACCTTGTTTGATCCAAGGGCATCCCACCTGAGCCACCAAGGGTTCGTCGATGTTCATTGTATATGGGACATTGTTTCTGTTGATACCTGTTCCTCCACCTGTGACACTGTAAACATCGTCTAAAATATTGATGATGGTATTGTAACCTTCTGTCCAAGTGCGCGTACGGTTGCCATTCCATGTTGCCGCCCACTCGTTATTTGGAGCTGTGATGGATGCAGATACAGTTATACTGAAGTAAGGCTGTCCTTGGGTATTGAAACCCTCATTGACAATGGTCTTGCTTCCATTAATGCTGTATCCATCGATTGAAAAATTCTCAGGTGTTACAGTGATGATGGTTCCAGGTGTTCTATACCTTCCAGAATAGGAGATGGTCAACACTCCTTTTCTCACGCGTCCATCACTACTAGCACAGTCATCCGTTCCGTAATCGATGACCATCACTTTGGGAGAGGCCGCTGTATCTAATGTGATGGCATCAATGCAAGGGTCATCCAATGTTTTGATTCCTGCCGTAGAATTAGAAGCTTGGTCGACAATTTTAAACATATCGTCAAACAATCCCTCTATGACATTCTGATCTTTAATGATTGTGGTGTCACGGTTATCTCTCCACTTTTTACAAGAAAAGAAAGACACGGAACAAAAAGTCATTAAAGTAAAAAGAGCAATGTTTTTGGATGTTTTCATGATATAAATATAATAACGTATTCTTCTTTGTTATCTCCTTTGCTATTTTTTTTTCGCATTTTACTTGCGAGCATCCTTATTCACTTTGCAACAGTTAAAGTTTTTTGACAAACGCTATGGATATCTTCAGCGTTATTCACTGGCCATCACACAAAATAGTAAATTGTTTTTTGGCAACTTTCAACTGCCATTAAGAACTCCCGCTCTTTTTGTTGAGCGCGCAATGGAGTGTCTTTTTTGTGCTGTTGATTCATAAATTTTAGAGCATTGGGAACAAAGAAAGTTTAAACAGCAGTCAGATTTTTTTTCTTTCCTAATTATCTTTAAGTTTGTTCATACCAAAACAGTGAGATTATGGGAGTATATGTTATCGGAGAAATTGGTCAGAATCACAATGGCTCATTGGATTTGGCCAAGTTATTGGTTGAAATAGCGGCACGTCCAATCAAGGAGAATTTATTCAACTTGTCATTGCGTCCAATGAATGCAGTCAAGCTTACCAAGAGAGATTTGAAGGAAGAGCTTTCTCAATCGCAAATGAATAAATCATATGAGAGTTTGCACTCTTTTGGACGTACATATGGCGAGCATCGTGAAGCACTTGAATTAAGTGATGAAGAACATTATGAGGTATACAAGCACGCCAAGTTATTGGGTTTGGATTTTGTCGAAACACTCTGTGCTGTAGGATGTTTGAGCATGTTGCGTTATTTTACTCCGGATAGATTAAAAGTGGCGAGTAGGGATTTGACCAATCTTCCTTTATTGCAGGCCTTGGCTGAGACCAGAATTCCCATCATCTTATCAACGGGCATGGCAGGGAAGAAGGAATTGGATGAAGCATTGAAAGTCATCCAGCGTTATCATAGTGATATTTCTATTTTGCATTGTGTTTCCCAATATCCAACTGAACCACGCAATGTCAATTTGAATACATTGAAATATTTGCAAGCTCACTATTCCAATTACACCATCGGTTACAGTGATCACACCATCGGCATTGCTACGCCTGTTGCTGCAGTTGCTATGGGTGCCAAAATCATCGAGAAACACATCACGCTTGATCGCAACATGAAAGGGACTGACCAAGCAGGTTCATTGGGGATTGATGGCATGAACAGGATGGTTAGGGATATTAGATTATTGGAGATGCAAATGGGCGTTGAAGATATTTTTATTTCCGATGGAGTAGAGGCGGCTAAGTTTAAGTTAGAGCGTTCCATTGCCACCAAAAGAGCAATCAAAACTGGCGAAGTAATTCAAGAATCAGACTTACACATGCTATCACCAGGAGATGGATTCAAGTGGTTGGACAAAGATTTGGTCATTGGTAAAACAGTGGCCATAGATATGCCAGCGGATGAAATTATTTATCCCAACATGCTTCAATCATGAAACAGAACCCTCTCTTGCCTAAAGTTGTTTTTACAGACATTGATGGTGTTTGGACAGATGGCGGTATGTACTATGATCAAACGGGCAACGAGTGGAAGAAATTCAATACCAGAGACTCTGCGGCCATTTTGTTTTTAAGACAATTGGACATTCCAGTGGTGGTTATTACTGGAGAGGACACGGATATCATGCGCAGGAGAGCAGAGAAACTCAAATTGAATTTCGTCTACCATGGAGTAAAAGATAAAGTAGCCGTTGCCAAGTCATTTTGTGATGCCCACAATATTCAATGGAATGAGGCTGCTTTTATTGGCGATGATTTGTTGGATATTCCACTTCTGAAATTGGTAGGTTTTTCAGGTTGTCCAGCCGATGCACCTACTTACATTCAATCCCTGGTTAAAAAAGTATCTATTAAAAAAGGCGGCGAAGGAGCCTTTAGAGATTTTGTTGAAGAATTGTTGATGGACTCCGGGACTTGGGAGGAGGTAATCAAACATTGGACTAATAAATGAATGCATTGATCATTATCCTAAAAGCCATTTGGATATTTGTAAAAGTCTTTTTTTTTGGTGTCTTTAAAGTCAATAATTCCTTGGGTTGGACGTGGAAGAAATGGATGCAAGGTCATACATTTAGAACTACGGGTCAAAAGTCAAAAACCGACATATTGGCTGTGCCGCGCTACTGGGTAAGGGCTGTCAGGAAAATTGTTGACAATAGAAATCTACCAATTGTTCATCAAACAGAAATGATTTATTGCCAAACATCTTCGCAAGAAGCTCAGTTTTCCAATTATTTAAAAGCAGTTACAGGAAGGGATTTGAAGTTTCTGATTTATCGTGACAATACACCAAATGGGCTGGGATTATTGAGTAAACTTTTGTTGTTTTTGTTAGTGAGTTTAATGGCTCTGGTACTGTTTATCTCCTCTCTTTTTGCTCAACATAGATCACGATTGGGATTAATGTTATTGCAATGGGTTGAGAATGTTCTTTTGTTCAATGTTTGTTTCCGCTGGGGTGTTCAGAAGCTCTATTTCTTTGGCGGTTATGAAAATGACTCATGCTTCACGGGTTTATTAGCCCGGTCAATGAATGTGCACTTGATTACCATTCCATCTGCGAACCCCATCCGAAATTTCTATCAGCAAGTTGTAACAGATACTTTTATAATAACAGCAGATTTTCAAAATACAGAGTATGACAAATACCAACATCAATGGCTTTGTGGTCATTTAGAACAATGGCCTTTTATTGAGTTTTCGAAATTAACCCCCTTTGTAAAAGGAGATAAAAGCACAGACAAAATGGCTATTGGCTTCTTGTCTCGTGGCGCTTGGTTGAGAAAGAAGAGAGCGGTTCATGCCCAAAACAACAACCGTGATTTTGACTATGAAGAACGTTGCATGAATGCGCTGCGCAGTTTCCTGAAATCTCATTCATCATATACTTTGGTCATTCTTCCGCACCCTATGGAATGCCATCGACCTGAGTTGAAACAAGAAGCTATAGCTTACTACAATGATTATTTCGCTGGTTTGAAAGTTGTTTTTTATGACAAAGGACTGAAATCTTATCAATGTTTCTCTGAAGTAGATGTCACTGTAACAGCCATTTCAAGCGCAAACATTGAAAGACTCTATTGCGGATACAAGGCCATGTTTGCTCCATTGGGAGCTGAAATGGAATTTTTCTCAGGCTCTACTTTGGACAATATCGTTTGCAGATCAGAAGAGAATTTTGACAAAATGTTGTCAGATATTCTATCCAAAAATGAAGAAGAATTTTTCCAACACTACCAATTACAACCTTATCGATTTGATTCGATCAGAACTCAGCGTTGAGCGGCGTTCTTGGGAAAGGAATAACATCTCTGATGTTACTCATTCCAGTAGCATACATCACCATGCGTTCAAAGCCTAATCCAAATCCAGCATGGGTACATGTGCCAAACTTGCGCGTTTCTAAATACCACCAAATGTGCTCCTCAGGGATGTTGAATTGTTTGCACTTTTCGAGCAAGACATCGTAACGCTCTTCCCGCTGTGAACCGCCAATGATCTCACCAATGCCAGGGACCAACATGTCCATAGCAGCCACTGTTTTACCGTCTTCATTGAGACGCATATAGAACGCCTTAATCGCTGCTGGATATCCAGTAATGATAACAGGCTTTTGGAAATGTTTTTCTACCAAATAACGCTCATGCTCACTTTGCAAGTCAATCCCCCAACTGACATCATATTTGAATTTTTTCTTTTTGTAGTGATTGGAGTTCATTAAAATGTCAATGGCTTCTGTATAAGTGATGCGTTCGAAAGGACTATCAACAACAAATTTCAATCTTTCCACCAAAGGAATGGTTTGTCTTTCCTCTTGTGGTTTGGCTTTGTCTTCTTGTTGTTCTCTTTCTTGCAAAAATGTTAGATCTTCCAAGGCATTTTCCAAAACATGGTTGAGACAGAATTTCAAAAAGGCCTCAGCCAAGTCCATGTTGTCATATATATCATTAAATGCTACTTCTGGTTCAATCATCCAAAACTCAGCCAAATGGCGGGAAGTATTGGAGTTTTCTGCGCGAAAAGTAGGCCCAAAGGTGTACACTTTTCCCAAAGCCAATGCGGCTAACTCAGCTTCCAACTGTCCAGAGACAGTGAGGTTAGCAGATTTGCCAAAAAAATCCTGGCTGTGGTCTACATGTCCATTTTCGTCTTTGGGAATCTGATTAAGATCTAGGGTAGTTACCTTGAACATTTCACCTGCACCCTCTGCATCGCTTCCGGTAATAATGGGAGTATGCAGGTAATAAAAACCGCGATCATTGAAGAATTTATTTACTGCAAATGCAAGGTGATGACGCACCCTAAAAACCGCGCTAAATGTTGAAGTTCTAAAACGCAAATGCGCCTTTTCCCTGAGAAACTCCAAACTGTGTTTTTTCATTTGAATAGGAAACTCATTGGGATCACAATCACCAAGAATGGTAAGGGATTGACCAATCACCTCCACGTTTTGTCCTTTGCCAAGACTTTCTTGCACTACACCAATAACAGAAACAGAAGTTCCAGTATACAATCGTTTTCTTAAATCTTCTGGCGTTTGTTCAGGGTTAAGTACAACCTGAATATTGCGCAAAGTTGAACCATCATTGATGGTCAAGAATTGATCATTTCTAAAGGTCTTTACCCAGCCTTTAATGTTGACTTCTTTGCCAATTTCGGCTTGATCTAAAATGTGGATGATTTCTGTGCGCTTCATATTCTTCAATGAGGCACAAATTTAATCAATTATAAATGAACAGGGGTATTCAATTTTTTGGTTTCAATTTTTCCATCTCGCATCCGGATGATGCGGTTTGCATGTGAAGCAATATCCTCTTCATGGGTGACCAAAATTACAGTGTTACCCAAGTCATGTATGTCTTGAAAAAGGCGCATGATTTCATGGGAAGTTTTAGTATCCAAGTTACCAGTTGGTTCATCGGCCAATATAATGGAGGGCTTATTGACCAATGCTCGGGCCACCGCAACGCGCTGACGTTGTCCTCCAGAGAGTTCATTGGGTTTGTGCAACATTCTATCGGCAAGACCAACTTGTTCTAAAACTTGCTTGGCACGTTTTAATCTTTTTTCTTCAGTCCATCCCGCATACACCAGCGGAAGGGCCACATTTTCAAGCGCAGTATATTTAGGCAAAAGATTAAAGGTTTGAAAAACAAAGCCAATTTCTTTGTTGCGTATTTCTGCCAGTTCATTGTCTGTCAAAGTTGATACATTGGGACCATTCAGAAAATAATCCCCAGAGGTGGGACGATCGAGGCAACCTAAAATGTTCATCAAGGTTGATTTCCCTGACCCTGAAGGTCCCATGAGTGCAACATATTCATTTTTTAGTATTTCTAAATCCACGCCATTAAGGGCGTTTACCGTCTCTTCACCGATGGTGTAGCTTTTGGTTAGACCTTCTATTTTTATCAAATTTGACATAAACAAATTTAAGGTAACAATTTAGATTTTGGAATATATTTACAATGTAATAAACAGTAAAAAAAATAAAATCGAAATCATTAGTTTGGATAAAATCTCGGTGTTAGCAAAGGCAGGTTTTGACAATCAGATTTAAATGAAGCAATATGAAGTTATCTAGGAATTTACTACTCGGATTGTCCTTTATGATTACCAGTGCCATTGGACAAATTAATGTCACCAATGATCTTACCGCGGATCAAGCAGTTCAATACCTTTTGGGTTCGAATGTTGCGTACTTTAACGCACAGTTTACGGGAAATACTATACAGTTGGGTCGATTGACATGGTTGGGGTCACCTTCTAATTTTACCATTCCTGAAGGTGTTATAATTTGCACTGATGATGCGGTGACTTTAAGTCCGGATGGAGTGGTTGATCCTATTATTCCGGATTTGAACATTCAAGATGATTTGTTGGCAGTGGCACAATCGGTGCCTCCAATGATTGGTCAGACTTTTACCATCACCAGTGTGCACAATGTGGCCATGTTGGAGTTTGACTTTGTTGCAACAGGGAATGCTTTGAACTTTAATTACATTTTTGGTTCAGATGAATATTTGACTTTTGTGAATACGCAGTACAACGATGTGTTTGCATTTTTCTTGTCCGGGCCCGGTATTACAGGACCGTATGCTTCACCTTCAGGATTCCCCGGGGGTGCAGTGAACATTGCATCAGTACCCTATTCCAATCCACCTCTTCCTATTACCGTCAGTTCCTTAAATAACGTTTTAAATCCAACCTATTACATAGACAACCAGATCAACATTGACATCAATTCCAACGGATATACGGCCTCAATGTTGGCAGAGCACCCTTTGCAATGCGGATCTACCTATCATATTCGATTGGCCATTGCCGACTGCGGTGATCAAAGCTTGCAATCGTTTGTTTGTTTGGAGGCTGGTAGTTTGAATACTGGAATCGGTGGGCAGGCTGTCTCGATAAATAGCTCATTGAGTCCTACAAGTTTCAATTTGCCCGAAAACACTATTTTTGAAGGAAATGATAATTTGGATTGCAGAACTTTCAAGGTTATGCTTACTCCTTACATTTGTTCGAATGGACAAGATACGATACATATTCAATACAGTAATCAAAGCGCGCAAGAAGGTGTTGACTTTTTTTCAAATCTTCCAAGCACGATAACAATAAATCCAGGTGATACTATTTATCACACAATTCATGCCGTGAATGATGGAATATTTGAAAATGGATCTTCAATTCCTGGATATCCTGGTCTGCGCGGCGAATATGTCGATGTAACATACATATCTTTTTTGGAATTGTCCAATCAGATTGATTCTATTACCCAACGTGTATGGATTCAAGAAGACGACAGTGAAACAAATTTTTCTTTTATTACTGACACAGCTCATTTTTGCGATAATCAAGATTTATCTGTATATATTCATAGGGGAGATTCAAATGAAGTTTCCTCTTGCGGAGAATGTATAGATAATTACAATATCCCTTATATGACTAATTATTTTTGGACAGAAACTTTTTGTCCTGATGTCAACGATGGAAGTATGATGGAAATTTCGGTTTCTGGAACGATAGAAGCATGTTGTGATGTATTTACAATTTACGATGGAAACTCAATCAGCGCTCCTATTCTTTTTAGTTGGGGTGAAGGATCTTCATTACCTGGAACTCTAAGTACTTCGCAACAATTTGTATCAACTGACATCTCGGGATGTATAACATATTCAATAAATCCAGATGTAAGTGTTAATCCAATTATTACTATAGATGTCAATTCTGTGAGTCCCAACGATCCTGATATATATTCCAATTATTATCAAATAAATTGGATTGATGAATATGAAGAATTAGTGAGTAACGAATGGCATTATGTTGCTGATAATGATTCCCTTCATGAAATTACAACTGTGATTGAAAGTTTTTGCGGAATTACTTGGAACGATAGTATTGTTATTATGCCATATGAAGCTCCACATATTGTGGGTGCCGAGAATGGGATTTATTATATTGATTTTTGCGGCCAATACACTGCATATTTGCCTCAAATTCAAGGTGGATTAGGCCCGTTTGATTGGTATGATTATTCACCCGTGTTCGATATTGATACATTGAACAATCAGATTATTTGGAATGGTGTATTCGAAAATGTGGGTATTGGTTTTGTTGATCAGTGTGGGAGTTGGTCTGGTGGGCCGTGGAGTGGAATGGATACAATTATTGTGCGAACCAAGGTTGATTACTATCTATGGAATCAGGATTCTTTGAATTGTTTCGATGAAACCACTCCTCTGATTTTGGCTAGTTGGGATGAATATGCACCAAATTCTGATTTTTTCGTGCAGGATGTCAACAGCGAACTATTAATTTCAAATGGTACATTTCTGTGTTGTGGTTATGATACCATATCTCAACTGTCTGGTGGTGAATACCATTTTCAAATTGTGGATGAACTTGGTTGCCAAAGTGATGAAACTCTAATTGTTTGGGAACCGGAAGCAAATATCGATCAGATAATAGGTCAAATGGACATTATACCATTTAATGAATACACATACAGCATTAATCAAGTCATCGGGGCCAGTTATAATTGGGAGGTCTCCGGTGGGAATGTAATGTCTGGCCAAGGTACCAATGTAATTCAAGTTATGTGGTCTAATTCACCAGGTTACATTTATGTAGAATGTGTTCTGCCAAATGGTTGCATTGAGTCAGATACATTGAATATCGATTTGACAAATGGATGGTTAGAATTAGGCACCGCCATGAATGAATTTAAGGTTCTGTTTGAGGGGGAATTTATTGAAGTTATTTTATGCTGTGACCGATTTGAAGTATCTGTTTATAATTCATTGGGACTAAATATATTTGATACAATTGCCAATGAAAATTTGAAAATAAACTCAAGTGAATGGAGCAGTGGCGTGTATTTCTTGGAGTTAAAATCAAACAGTAGAAGAAGAGTTTTTCGTTTTCTAAAATCTTAAGTGTGTCGATACTAGAATGTGTATTTTCAAATAAATTATTGAATCAAAATCGATTGGCGTATATTTAGACTCTTAAGCATGGTAATAGAAACTTATGAAAAGAATTCTTACTCTCGTCGCCTTTTTGCTCGTTGGTTATTGTTCCAGCGCACAGATTACTTTGAACCCGGGAATTACAGCGGATCAAGCTGTTCAATATTTGCTTGGACCAAACGTTACTTATTTTAATGCTCAGTTTACAGGCGATCCAGGTCAGTTGGGTTACCTTTCTGGTGGCGGAGCTCCAACGGCTTTTGCGATTGAAGATGGAGTTACATTGACCTCTGGTCATGTCAATGAATTGCAATTGGGTGCGACAGTTCCGGCCATTGCGGGCGGGGTAGCCAACAATCCTGACTTATTAGAAGTAGCCAATTCAGTGTTTCCAATGATTGGTCTTAATTTGACCATTCAAGACGTGAATGACCAAGCCATTCTGGAATTTGATTTTATTGCCACAGGTAACACGTTGTCTTTTGATTACATTTTTGGTTCAGATGAATATTTGACCTACGTAGACCAGGTGTACAATGATGTATTTGCGTTTTTCCTGGCAGGTCCTGGTATCACCGGTGATTATTCAGCACCTCCGGGTTACCCAGGAGGTTCCACCAACATTGCGATTATTCCCGGTTCTGATCCAGCCTTGCCCATTACCATTTCCAGCTTGAACAATGAGGATTACAGTCAGTATTATGTTGATAATCCACAGAATGTCGATATTGGTAGCAATGGTTACACTGTGCCTTTGTTGGCTACTTACCCATTATTGTGCGGTGAAACCTACCATATCAAACTAGCCATTGCAGATGCGCAGGATGGTTCTTTGCAGTCCTTTGTTACGTTAAGAGCTGGTAGCTTCAATGTAGGAAACAACTTAATCCAACCTGTAAGTGTCAATATATCAGGAAGTCAGGGTGGTATCACTGGTTTTCCTGCCAACGCTATTTTGGAAGGTGAGAGTTGTTATGATGGTTTCTTTGTAATCTCTCCACCGCCATGTTTATTGGAGCCCGATACCATCACACTTTATTTTGGCGGATCTGCCACATTGGGAGAAGATTATACCTACGATGGTGATACGACACTGGTGGTGTATCCCGGTACTTATGATACTTTGTTCTTGAATGCCATGGTGGATGATATAGCAGAAGGAACCAACACCATCACTTTTGGTAATATCACCTCAACGTATGAAACCATCGATATTGGTTTTATTTATGTCGATCCTTTGGATACTTTGAATGGCGTAGACATGGATACCACAACGGCAACAATGATTATTGTTGACTACAGTCCAATTAACGTGAGTACACTCCCTGATATTGGTTTGTGTGAAGCTGTGATTCCTGAGAGCTATGGACCCAATGCCATTACTCCAAATACAGGCGTTCCTCCATACTTGTACCAGTGGGAGAATCCTCTAGGGGATGTTATATCGAACAATGATACCGCGTTTTTTGAATACCAAGCACCGGGTATTATACCGGGTGAATATTGGCTGATGGTATCTGATTTTTGCGGTCTATCCGACTCGTTGTCTTTTGAGGTAACAGATCCAGTTCCCGTCAATGTCAATGCATTGAGCAATGTTGTACTTTGTCAATCTCCCGTTAATGTGAATGTTGAAAACGCCATTTCTCAAGGTGCTGCCCCTTATTCTTTTACTTGGAAAAATCCAGCCAATGAAAGTGTCGTAACGAATAGTGCCAACGCCGTTTTCACTTTCACTCCTGGCGATGCTAACTTAACCAACGGGAACTATGAGGTGATCATCAATGATTATTGCGGAACTTCAGATAGCACGACATTGAACTTGCAGATCCCGGTTCCACCAATGAAACCAATCACTTTGCCCGACTCACTAATATTGGGATTGTGCACCACTGATACTTTGACTTTGACCGCCTGGACCAGTGAGAATGTTTCCTACAAATGGTGGTATTATGATGCAACAGATTCAATTACCGATAACACTGTGGATTGGACTTCTGCTTCCTACTTTATTGGAAGTGCTTTCCCTATGACTTATTGGTGCCGCGTTACAGAGCCGCAATGTGGTTACTATGAATCCGTCAATTATACCGTATTACCGGTGGCTTGTACAGTTGAGTTTCCCAATTTACTTTCTGGATATGCAGGAGATGCTAAATCTTTCAGTTTGTTGTGCAACCCAGAGGTATATGCTGAAGAGTTTGAAGATGGCCAACCAATAGGAAATGAGACTTTTCACATTTGCGGCTTATTCAACCCCTATGATTCAACATGGAAATATCCTAATTCAACACTCAAGGTTTTCAATCGCTGGGGAACGGTAGTTTATGAAAGTGGAGATTATAGAAATGATTGGAAAGTCTCCGATCTTGCTGAAGGTGTTTATTACTATGAGTTTGTATGGAATAGGCCTAAAAAGGAATATTACACAGGTTCATTCAATGTATTGAAATAAATTATTCTTCTACCAATAAAGAGCCGGTCATTTCGATCGGCTTTTTTATTTCCAATAAATGTAGGATTGTAGGAGCAACATCAGCCAAAATGCCATCCTTTACCTTTTTTACCGTTTCAGATATAATCCAAACCGGTACGGGATTGGTAGTGTGGGCGGTGTTGGGTGTGCCATCTTCATTGATGGCCTTGTCTGCATTGCCGTGGTCAGCAATGATGATGAATTGATAGCCATGTTGAATACCAAATTCAACAAGCTCTTTCAAGCATTGGTCTACCGTTTCTACAGCCTTGATAATAGCATCCCAAACACCAGTGTGTCCAACCATATCTGGGTTGGCAAAGTTGAGACAAATGAAATCCGGTGAATCGCTGATGATGGTCTCCTTGGTTTTCTCCAAAATGCCTTGGGCCGACATCTCAGGCATTAAGTCATAAGTAGCCACTTTTGGGGAAGATACCATTCCTCTATCCTCTCTTTCAAAAGGCTCCTCCCGCCCTCCATTGAAGAAAAAAGTTACGTGTGGGTATTTTTCAGTTTCAGCTATCCGCAATTGGGATCTTCCTGCATTGGAAATGACCTCTCCCAATGTTTGGATAAGATTGTCTTTTTGAAACACAACATGAACATTTTCGAACTTCTCATCATATTGTGTCATTGTAATATAATACAAAAGTGGAATAGGAGACATTTCAAACTCTGTAAAGGGCTGCTGACTTAAGACCTCGGTTATTTCTCTGCAACGATCCGTTCTGTAATTGAAGCAAATAACAACATCACCTTCTGATATGGGTGCAAATTGAGATTCAATGATGATGGGTTCAATGAATTCATCGGTTACGCCGGCATTATAGGATGCTTCTATTCCTTGTGAGGCGTTGGAGTAGTTTGTTCCAATACCCTTTGTCATTAAGTCATACGACCTTTTAATACGTTCCCATCTTTTATCTCTGTCCATGGCAAAGTAGCGTCCTATGACCGATGCAATCTTCACACCCGTTGATTCAATGGCTTTTTCAAAAGCTTCAATGTATCCCAGTCCACTTTGCGGATCGGTGTCTCGTCCGTCTGTGATGGCGTGGACACAAGTTTTCACTTCCGGAAATTTGGAAGCTATCTCGCAAATAGCAGCGGCATGCAGCCAGTGGGAATGAACGCCTCCATCACTGATCAATCCAATTAAGTGAACAGTTTTGTTGTTTTGTTGGGCATATTCAAAACCAGATAGCAAAGTGGGATTGGAATAGAATTCTTTATCCCGAATGTTTTTATTAATTCTAACCAATTCTTGAAATACCACACGACCAGCACCTATATTCATATGCCCCACTTCTGAGTTTCCCATCTGTCCATCCGGAAGTCCTACATGCTCGCCATCTGTCCTCAGTGTGGCATTGGGATATTCTTTAGACAAGCTGTCAGCAAAAGGTGTGCGTGCATTAGCGATGGCATCTGTGTTGTCTTTTTTGCCAATGCCCCAGCCGTCGAGAATGACCAAAGCTACTTTTTTATTGTGTTTTTCCATGATAGGGTAAACGAATTTCTATGATACTTCCTTTGGGCTCATTTCTATTGATGGATATTGAGCCATTGTAAATTTTAATAATATTTTGAACTAGGTAGAGACCTAAACC
Organism: Flavobacteriales bacterium; assembly: GCA_947504275.1. GTDB lineage: Bacteria > Bacteroidota > Bacteroidia > Flavobacteriales_D > Sanyastnellaceae > CAMCTV01. Next base: position 16,545 of record CANNHA010000007.1, on the reverse strand, counting down.
AGTGCCGGGTTGTTGTGATTGCGTGCTTATACCGCGATAAAACGCTTTCAATACTTGATCGCGCTCTTGGTCTTTAAAGCCAATTCCTTCGTCTCTGACTTGAATGATGATATTGTCGTCGTTTTGCGAAATACTCAAAACAATGAGACTGCCAGTTTGGCTGTATTTTCCTGCATTGTCCATGAGGTTGGAAAGTATGGCCCCCATGAGCTCAGGGTCAAATGGGAAAGTTAGTTTTCCATTTTGTTCTAGTTTCCATTGGTGGTTGGGATACCATAGCTTGTATTTTCTTAGCTCGGATTCAGAGATGGTATCCAATTGGATGATTGAATTCCATAAATTGATGCCAACGCCGTTGGTACGTGTTGTTAACAAAATATTCTCAATTTGATGATGAAGTTTATTCAGCGCGTTCTGAGCATTTTTTATCATTCGTTCTTGCGTTTCCTCATCTGTTTTTCGCTTAAGAAGCGTGTCAAACATCAAACGGATGCTGGCCAAAGGTGTTTTAAGCTCATGAGTCACGGATAACAAGAAGGTATTCTCAGTCTTGGCCCATTGCATATCTGTTTTGATGGTTTTGTGAATGAATCTAAAACCCAAGAACAAAAGGATACAAAAAACTACTCCTTCCCCTATAATCATGCTCAATTTATAGAAATAAACTTGGTCATCTGCATAGATGAGTCTGTAATTTCTTTCCAATTGTATTCCCCACCAAGTTAATTGAAGGATCACATACAAAAATAAAATGATTAAAAAATAGAGTCTGTACTTCCGCAATTTCACGCTGTAAAATTAGTACTTTTGAGCGTGCTTTTAAGGATTATAATCTTACTATTCGGTTTCATTTTTTCGTCTTCTATTCAGGGGCAGAAAGTGGGTTTGGTTTTGAGCGGTGGAGGTGCTCAAGCTCTTTCACACATTGGTGTAATCAAAGCTATTGAGGAACGTCACATCAACATTGATTATGTAGTAGGAACCAGCATGGGGAGTATAATTGGCGCCATGTATGCTTCTGGAATGACAGTAGCTGAGATGGAGGCTTACGTGACTTCTGACGAATACCGTGAAATGTCTGAAGGAATTATTGACATTCAATACCAATACCTATTTCATCAACCACCTGCGGATGCGTCTATGCTGTCCATTCGTTTGGGTGGAGAGGAGACTGTCAGACGTTCGATTCCCACCCATTTGATTTCTCCTGAAATTATGGATTGGGAGTCGATGAAAGGATTTAGTGCTGCCAATTATCGTTGTCATGAAAATTTTGATTCTTTGATGATTCCTTTTCGTTGCTTGGCATCAGATGTTGAAACCAAGCAGACTGTAGTTTTTCAATCGGGTTCGCTCAGCCAGGCCGTTCGCGCTTCTATGACATATCCATTTTATATCCCTGCTATTTCAGTTGATGGTAAGTTGATGTTTGATGGCGGTATATATAACAACTTTCCTTTGGATGTGATGTATCAATCGTTTATGCCTGATATCATTATTGGATCTAATGTGTCTGGAGTCATTGCTCAACCTAAGGAAGATGATTTTTTCTCCCAAATTGAAAGTTTGATTGTATACCGGGAAGTCAATCATCATCCTTGTCCGGAATCTATTGAAATCAGACCAGACGTATCGGCATTTGGAACTTTTACCTTCAGCAACGCTGCAGACATTATTCAAAAAGGCTATGTTGCAGCTCAGGAACAATTGACATTTTGGATCGAAACCCACGGTGCAATTGTGTTGCACAATTCAAGAATTTTAGAGGAGAAGAGAAGAGAATTCCTTGCTAAGCCTATACCCGAAAAAATTACCAAAATTGAGATTGAGGGATTGGAAGAAAGGGAATCTTCCAGAATAGCCAAAGGAATTACAGCGGGATTATCCAAGGTGGATTTTAATCAGCTCGAAAAACGATACTATGCATTGTGGAGGGATCAGCGAATCAATAAAGTTTTTCCCATCAGCTCAACAGATACTTCACTCAAAGGGAGTGATGGGTATGTATTGAGATTGAAAATTAAGAAGGAGATGCCTGCCTTGGCTACCATTGGTGGAAATTTTTCTTCCCGAGCCATTAATACGGGGATGATTGCCCTTCAATATCAGCCATTAAAAAATAGAGATGCTTCTTTGTATGCCAACAGTTATTTTGGAAGGTTCTATGGCTCTGCGTTGATTGGAGTTTCATGGGCAACCAAATCCTTTCGGTTTCCCACTGCTATTTCGGCCGAGTTTATTCAAAATCGATGGGATTATTACAGGAGTGTATCGGCATTTTTTGAAGATGTTAAACCATCTTTTGTATTGGTCAACGAGCGTTTTTTTCAAGCCAGATTTAAATTGTCCACTTCTCAGCATTCTTTGATTCAATTTCAAAGTTCTTTTACGCATCAATATGATAAGTATTACCAAACAAGACAGTTTTTATCAGTGGATACAGCAGATGTAACCGAGTTTGATGGATGGATTCATCGATTTTCATGGGAGTTTAACACATTGAGCAGAAAACAATATGCAAGTGAAGGAACTTTGGTTAAACTTGGTATTAAAAATGTGTATGGCAGAGAGTCGTCAATTCCAGGTTCTACCAGTTTGATTCGGGATACTACTTCACTGTGGCACAATTGGTTGGATGTCAAATTTACGGGATTGAAATATTGGAAGATGACCAAAAATATTTCTTGGCTGACCCAGATGGGTGGGGGATGGAGCAATCAGGAGGCTTTCAATAATTATGTAGCAACCATTATGCAAATGTCTCAGTACAATGCAATACCTGAGGCGAGCACATTCTTCATGCCTCAGTTTAGAGGGTTGTTTTATACGACAACAGGGTTGGGCGTCGTATTTGGTTGGAGAAATAGATTTGATGTGCGTTTTGAATACCACCGTATGGACAATTGGAAACGTTATCTGTCAGATGCCTCTAACAAGGCAAAGTTGGAATTTGGAGTGGAGGAGAATACGCAACTTTCGGGTAGTATTGTTTTTCATACCCCAGTTGGGCCCCTTTCATTTCAGCTCAATTATTTAGAACGGAATACCCAGCCGATATCTGCTTTGTTTCATTTTGGCTACATACTTTTCAATGATTCCCCTAGGAATTAATGTTTATCTTTGCACGGATATTTAAGCTAGATGAAGAAAATTAAATTTGCTGTAATCGGGGCAGGTCATATTGGTAAAAGGCATGCTGAAATGGTAAAGCGCAATCCCAATGCTGAATTGTTGGCTTTTTGTGACGTTCGCCCTGCTGAAGATTGCGCAATAGCGTCTTTCAATGTTCCATTGTACAAGACCACTGAAGAGTTGTTTCAGAACCATCCAGATTGTGATGTTGTATGCGTTTGCAGTCCCAATGGTTTTCACGCACAGCATTCAATGGCGGTGCTCAATGCAAAAAAACATTTGGTTGTAGAGAAACCAATGGCACTAACAAAAGCTGATTGTGAAGAAATAATTTATAAGTCTTTACAAGTGAACAGGCAAGTATTTTGTGTCATGCAGAATCGATACAGCCCACCAAGTGTTTGGATTAAAGATTTATTGGAAAGCGGAAAGTTGGGTAAAATTTTCATGGTCAATATCAATTGCTATTGGAACCGTGATGATCGATACTACAAGAAAAATCATTGGAAAGGAACAAAAGACCTTGATGGAGGTACCTTGTTTACTCAGTTCTCTCACTTTTTGGATATTATGTATTGGTTGTTTGGTGATATTACAAACATACAATCCAAGATGACGGATTTTAACCACGGCCATTCAACAGATTTTGAAGATTCTGGTATGGTTAATTTTGATTTTGTAAGCGGCGGCATGGGGTCATTTAATTTTTCCACCTCTTGTTTTGATCAGAATTACGAAAGCAGCATGACCATCATCGCGGAAAATGGGACAGTTAAAATTGGTGGGCAATACATGAATGAGGTGGTGTATTGTCATGTGAAGGATTATGTCATGCCGGAATTACCAGAAGGGAATCCCGCCAATGATTATGGTCATTACAAGGGTTCAGCGGCCAATCATGTCTATATCATTGAAAATGTTATTGCGACACTTCAAGGAAACTCCATCATTACCACCAACGCTTTGGAAGGAATGAAGGTGGTGGATATCATTGAGAGAATGTACGCTGCCGTGAAATAGTGAAACCAAAGAAATAAAAAAAGGCCGCAACTGCGGCCTTTTTCTTTACTAGTAAATTCGAACTTACTTGGTAACGGTGTTGTATTGTATTTGCCATTCAGGATCATCCATGAACAATTCATTGGCATATCCCATCCATTCAGCGGCTTTCTTTTTATCACTGGCATTGCCCAACTCATTGGCATAAACGATTAAGGCATTTTTCAATAATTTCTTCACCTCTTCATTGCGCGTAGAATAAGACTGTGATACCAACAATTCTTTGGCCTTGGCCAATTCCATATCGGAATCTTTTACAGCTTTTGCATGGGCAAAACAAAGACCAAGCATAATGTGCGCGCCTGCGTCACTAGGTTCAACATCTATCAAACAGTCATAGTACAATTTGGCTTTGGTGTATTTGGCTTGCTCATAAAACATGTCTCCTTCTATCGTGATGTCTTTTCTTATGTTCATAAAGAAATCAGGGAATTCATCCACATACTTTTTGTCTTTGTCTTTTGCGCCATACTTGGAGCAGAATTTCATGGCATCTTTGAAAGCGCCTTTGTATTCCTCCATTTGGGTGTATTTCTCAATTTTTGACATTTCATACAACGACATGGCGATATACAAATAGGGTAGAGGATGTTTTTTGGTTTCATCACCCATGGTGTAGTTTTCTGCTTTGTTCAGCACTTTCTCGTATTTCTGGTCGACAAAAAGCGAAAGCAAATCCTTGAAATCATTGTCGGGTTGAGCAAACAATGCGGAGGAGGCGAGAGAGAATACAAGTAACAAAAATTTTTTCATAATCTTATTTTTGGAGGTCCACTTAAAAAACTATGCCAAAATAGAACATTTTGAGCATACGTAATCTATTCCCCTCAAAAAATACGCAAATCGGAGGCTAACGCTTTTGTATCTTCGCCGATAGTCAAATGAAAGAGATATGAGAAACTTGTTTATTGCCGCTTTGTTTTTGATGAGCGTTCAAATGTTGGGTCAGGGTTCGGTTCGCGGATTTATCAAAGACAAAGAAACCGGTCAAGCAGTATTTCCCATAACAGTGGGTTTGGAGGGGACTGGTTTTGGTGCACAAACTGATATCAGCGGTTATTATTCCTTAACCAAAGTTCCTAAGGGAAAATATACACTGGTGGTTCAATCCATTGAGTTTAAAACCATTAAGGAAGAGATTGAGATTCAAGAAAATAAAGTCTTAACCAAAAATTATTTGGTGGAAAGATCCGATGTTGAAATGAAAACATTGGATGTTTCTTCTGAACGTTCCGATCAGATAAACAATGTGAACATTTCCTCTGAAACAGTGCGCTCTCAGGATATTAAAAAAATCCCATCCATTGGCGGTCAGGCTGATTTGGTGCAGTATCTCACCGTTCTACCGGGTTTTGTCAGCACAGGTGATCAAGGTGGGCAAATCTTTGTCCGTGGCGGGAGCCCTGTGCAAAATAAGGTGATTATGGATGGTATGGTTATATACAATCCATTTCACAGCATTGGTCTTTTTTCTGTTTTTGATACCGATATCATCTCAACAGCCGATGTTTACACAGGCGGTTTTAATGCGCAATACGGCGGTAGAATCAGTTCAGTCATGGATATTACAACCAGAGATGGGAACAAAAGAAAATCCAATGGTCGTGTGGGAGTGAATCCATTCGGAACCAAGGTTCTATTGGAGGGGCCGCTTAAGAAAATGAATGAGAAAGGCGGTGGAATTTCTTACATGTTTTCGTTGAAGAATTCCTATTTGGATAGATCCTCCAAAACCATTTATCCTGACGTGAATGATGGTGCTGGTTTGCCTTTTAGTTACCGTGATATTTATGGAAAGATTTCTATGGGTGGTGGCAATGGTAGCAAATTGAATTTGTTTGGTTTTAATTTTACGGATGATGTAATCAAGTACCAAGGATTGTCTCAATTGAGTTGGGTCAATAATGGTGGTGGTGGTAATTTCGTAGTCGCTCCAGCAGGTTCTACGGTATTGATCAACGGGAATTTTGCATTTTCCAAATACAAGTGTATCCTCAAAGAGGAAAGCAATCCCGATAGAGCAACGGAAATTTCAAGTTTCAATTTTGGCTTAGATTACAAATTCAATATTGATAAAGATGTGTTGAATTATGGATTGGAGATTGTAGGTTTTGGAACCCAATACAATACCTTCAATCCACTAGGAGTGAAAGTTGATTTGGCCCAGAACATGACAGAACTCAACGGATATTTCACATACAAAATCAATCGTAAGAATTGGATCATTGAACCTGGAATTCGTTTGCAGTATTATAGTTCCATAGCTGTTGTTTCTCCTGAACCCCGCTTTGGTTTAAAGTACAAAGCATCAGAACGTTTGAGATTGAAGTTGGCTTTGGGTAGATATTCTCAAAACTTGATGGCAACCAACTCTGACCGCGATGTGGTCAATTTGTTCTATGGTTTTTTAGCTGCGCCTGAAGAAACGCAGGACGAATTTGTAACCCCGGATAATGAAACGCAATTGGTAAAAAATTCTTTGCAAAGAGCCATTCATTATGTAGCTGGAGCGGAGTTTGATTTAACGGAGGCCATCAACATCAATTTTGAAGGTTATTATAGAGATTTCAGACAAATCACCAACATCAATAGAAATAAAATTTTCCCTGACGATAGCGACAACCAGGACCAACCCGAAATTTTGAGAAAGGATTTCTTAATTGAAATGGGAAGGGCTTATGGAGCGGATATGGTGTTGAAATATGAAAGCAAGCGTCAGTACATTTACATGGTGTATTCTCTGATGAAGGTAGACCGTTGGGATGGATTGAAATGGTACGCACCCGTATTTGACCGCCGTCACAACATTAACTTAGTGGCAACACAGAAGTTTGGAAAGGATCGCAATTGGGAATTGTCTGGTCGTTGGAATTTGGGTTCTGGATTGCCATTCACCCAAACCCAAGGATACTACCAACCCAACTTGGTTGCTGGTGGAATCAGTACGGATTATGTGAATGCCAATCCCAATGAATTGGGTATACAGTTTGCCGAATTAAATAGAGGAAGATTGCCATACTACCATCGTTTGGATGTGAATCTAAAGCATACGTGGAAAGGCAAGAAAGCCAACTGGGAGTGGAATTATGGTATTACCAATTTCTACAACAGAGAGAATGTGTTTTACATCGATCGCATAACTGCTAAACGCACCAATCAATTGCCATTGATGTTCAATATGGGCATCGAGATGAGCTTCTAATTGAGGTTGAGCAATTCCTTGGCATTGGTAATAGCGGCTGGCGTGGGCTTTTGGCCACTCAACATTTCTGCAATTTCTTGAACCCGCTCTTGTGCATTAAGAGTCTTAATGGAAGTGATGGTGCGCTCTCCACTGTGGTCTTTTAATACTTTGAATTGATGCTGTGCTTTGGCCGCTACCTGCGGTAAATGCGAAATGGTAATGAGCTGCATGTGCGTTCCACACTCTTGTAACAAGGCTCCTATTTTTAAGGCCACATCACCACTAACTCCCGTATCTATTTCGTCTAAAATCAAAACGGGCAGTGCTTTTTGCTTGGCCAAAACGGTTTTGATGGCCAACATGACCCTAGATAATTCTCCTCCGGAAGCTGCTTTTTGTATGGGCATGGCTGCATTTCCTTTGTTAGCGCTAAAAAGCATTTGCACATCATTGATGCCGTCGGGTTTGAATTCTGTTTCTGTCAAGTCAAGACTAAGTTGGGCATGTTCCATGGAAAGCTTTTTTAACCAACCCTCTATGTCTGAACAAATGCTCGCAGCGGCTTCGTGCCTTCTGGTGCTAATCAATCTTCCAATGGTCAGTAACTCAGATTCGGTTTTGGAAATTTCTCGATTGATTTTTTCCATCTCATCATCAAAATGATGAATGGTGTTGAGTTGAGTTTCCCATTGGTCCTTTAATGCCATCAACTCTCCTGCATTGGATACGCGGTGCTTTTGTTGCAATCGGTATATTTCTCCCAATTGTTGTTGCAGTTGGTCCAATCTTTCAGGGTCAATGACATTGCTTTCAGATGCAGTCTCTAGCTCAATGGATAAATCCTTGATTTCAATTTGTATTGATTTTAATCGATCCAAAAGGTCTTGCCCTTTGTTGATTTGTTCAGCGTGCTTTTGAAACAATTGTAAGCTCTGATAAACCTGAGAAACGATGCCATTCTCCGCGTTGAAAAGCATACTGCATTGCTGCAACATGGCATTAATCTCCTCAATATGTTCTGCTCTGTTTACCCATTGCTCACTTTCCAGGATGTTGATTTTTCCCAATGATGATTGTGAAATTTCATCATATTGAAATTGAATAAAGTCAACGGTAGCTGACCATTCTTTTTGCTTTTGAATGAGCTGTGTCTGCTGCTCTTTCAGTTGGTTCCAATACTTGTATTTGTTTTTGTATTCTTGAACACCCAATTGATTTTTTGCGACAAGGTCAATGATATCCAATTGAAAATGTCTTTGACCAATCAATGATTGCTCATGCTGTGAATGTATATCAATGAGTTGTTCACCTGCCAATTTTAAGGTTTGTACGGATACAGGCGTATCGTTGATGAAAGCTCTACTTTTACCGTTATTCAGTATCTCACGGCGAATGGTTGTCTGGGATTCAAAATCCAAATCATGCTCTTCAAAGAATGCAACCCAAGTAGGATCCAATGCGAAATGCGCTTCTATCACACATTTGCTTTCTCCGGAACGGATGAACTTGGTGTCTGCACGTTGTCCAAGCAATACACCGATGGCGCCAAGGAGAATTGATTTACCACTACCTGTCTCACCTGTAATGGCTGTAAAACCATCTTGAAAAATCAATTCGGCTTGGTCAATCAGTGCGAAATTTTGAACTTTAATGGATTGTAACACTGGTTTTTTTGCTAAAGTTAATGAGGATTACAAAGGAAGATTATGCGTTTGGTCACATAAATTATGGCGCCATGATTCGCTCATACTTGGCGATGTTTCCGGGGTCAACCAATTTGCACAATTCATAAATGGGTTGCTTGATTTCATTCGGCGCAGGTTTGAAAACATTGATGATTTCATCAGCTTTTCCGTAAAAGAAAATCTGTAGATTGTAGGATGAAGGCCTAATTTTATGAATGGCCCTTAATCCCTCTAAAGCTTCAGCCATGGTGTTTCTGCCTTTTTCTATGTCATAATACAGGAGGTCCAAACCTTGACGGTGATAACTATACAAGGCATCGCGCAGTGGTTTGAAGGATTGCGAGAGTATGTTTTCAATGATCCAATATCTGTTTTGTTGACCTTTTTGACTTGCCTTCCATCCATCCTCTGGGGCATTTTGCGCATTGGTAACAATGGTTTGACACATCAGAAAATGTTCTGTACCACCTTCTGGCGCAAAAGAGTCATAATCCATGGCCAATATTAAATACGCATAGTATGCCAATACGGAAGTGAGGTTGTCGCGGTGTTGATCCTGTGACCATTGCAAATTGGCATTGTCCTGATAACTGAAACCAAAGTTTTTATCATTGATGCTCAGCATGGTTGACTTGTAATCTGCATTGAATACAGGTCTGCTGCTGCTTACTTGAATGGAGCCTTGGAATTGTCTGCTGCTTACTTGTTGCTCAACCGTAATTTGAATGGAGCAATCAATGCGTTCTTTTGAATCCCAGCTGTCCTTGGTCCATTTTCTGGAATTCATAAACTCCTCAATTACACCTTCCATGGTCTTGAAAATTTCCGCATCTGTGGTAATGACGCGAGGAGGTATAATTGTGACATTGCAATTCAATTCTTGCGCCTGAATGAAGTGAGCACCTAGACTCAGAAAGAGGAATCCAATTAAAGTAAGTTGTCGCATATCGATTCAAGTATTTTTTGAGCCACTTTTGTTTTGTGCATGGGCTGAAGTGCAATAGAACGATTTTCTCCGAAATACATTGTGACAGTATTGTTGTCTCCTCCAAATCCAGCGTTTGCCGCTGTGGCATCATTGGCCACAATCATATCCATTTTTTTTGCACTCATTTTAGCCAGCGCATTTTTTTCTAAATTTTCAGTTTCCAGAGCAAATCCAATGACCAACTGATTTTCTGATTTTGCTTGTCCCAATGATAGAGCAATATCTACTGTTGGTTTCAGGGCAATACTCATCGCTTGTCCTGATTTCTTTATTTTGTGATTGGATACAACATCTGGGGTGAAGTCAGCAACGGCAGCTGAAAGAATGGCGATGTCACTATCTGCAAAATGTTGAATCGCAGCTTCAGCCATTTCTGCTGCAGTGATGGTATTGATTCTTCGGATATTGGGGTGCTGGCAATTCAAATGTGTCGGACCTGAAATGAGTGTGACGTGTGCACCCATTTCTGCTGCCCGCTCAGCAAGCGCGAATCCCATTTTCCCTGAACTATGATTGCTGATGTAACGAACTGGATCAATGGGCTCTTGTGTGGGTCCTGCGGTAATGAGTACTTTTTTATTGAGCAATTTTTTGTGGGGTGAGAAGTGAGCCAGTAGAACGCCAAAAATATCTTCAGGCTCTGCCATTCGACCTTTTCCATCCAGGCCACTGGCCAAGCTTCCTTCTTGGGGATCAATGATAATGTGCCCTCTTTCTATTAGTGTTTTAATATTAGTCTGGGTTCCCGGATGTAAAAACATATCGTGGTCCATAGCCGGAGCAATGAATACCGGGCAGCGAGCACTCATGTAGGTGGCCATTAAAAAGTTATCACAATGACCAGAGGTCATTTTAGCCAATGTATGAGCGGAGCACGGCGCAATGACGATGGCATCGGCCCACAATGCCAAGTGGACATGATTGACCCATTCACCGCTGTCTTTGTTTTCTGAAAAATCATTGGAAACAGGATTTCCTGTCAATGCCGCAAAGGTGAGGGGTTGTATAAAATTCAAAGCAGCATTGGTCATCATAACCTTCACCTCACATCCCGACTTGGTCAAGGACCTAATGAGAATGGCCGTTTTGATGCATGCAATGCTACCTGTGACGCCTACCAGTATTTTCTTTCCTTTCACGTTTCTAAAATAAAAAAAGATGGACCAAGCCATCTTTTAATTTATTGACATTAAATGGTATTAACCATTATTTTCTTCTGTGTCTGGGTATCTCCAATAAACCTCACCATCCACCAATTCTTGAATGGCAATGGATTGTGGTTTGGCCATGCGCTCATAATGCTTAGAGATTTCAATTTGCTCACGGTTCTCAAATACCTCTTCCAAGTTGTCTGTATTGGAACTGAATTCTTCCAATTTTTGACTCAATTCCTCTTTCATCTCTTTGCTCACTTGATTGGAACGCTTGGACAAAAGAACGATGGTTTCGAAAAGATTGCCATCTACTTTCTCAAACAATTTGTTGGCATCACGAGTTACCGTGGACTTTTCGGCTGCTGTATTTTTAAACTTGCTCATGGTTATTACTTGGACAATTTTTCAATTTGATTCACACTCTTATCAAAATAGCTTTGGGCCTCTTTGAGCCAATTGCTTTCAGGATAAGCATTGGCAAAGTTAACATAAGATTCTGTAGTTGCGCGAAATCTTTCGATTTTCTTGCTGTCAATACTTCCGTCAGCCAATAAATAGCCGCTTTTCACAATCAAATATTGGATTTCTTCACGGTACTTGGAGGTTGGATATTCTGTCAGAAAATGTTTTAATGCCAGTGAAGCAGCCTTGTATTTTTCTGTTTTTACGTACAATTTTGCTTTTTCATAAGCCTTTATTTCTAGCTTGGCATTTAATTCAGCAACTAGGATGTTGGCGGAATCTTTCAAAGCTGAATTGGGGTAGCGGTCTAGGAAATATTGAAAATCATCAATGGCTTGCTTGGTTTCCAACTGATCCAATGTGTGCTCAGGGCTCAAGTAATAACTGCAATACGCTGATTTAAACAAACACTCCTCAGCTTTGGGGTGTCTTGGATAATTCTTGGCAAAGTTTTTCAAATAATAACCGGCCATGATGTAATCCTTGATGCACAATTGGGTAACTGCAAAATGGTACTGAACATCTTCGGCTATCGAACTACCTCTTGTTGGCCCTTGCAATTCATCCAACAATGGCAATGCCTTGTGGCATTCACCATCATTGTAATACTTAACGGCGGCTTGGTACTTTTTATTCATGTCCTTTTCCTTCAATATCTTGTTGTATTCTGAGCAACCGCTCAAAACAATGATGGAAAGGGCACAAACAATGAAATTTTTCATGGACGACAAAGATAGGAAAGAGCCTGATATTTTGTTTTGTTAATTTACCCCAAGAAGTCACGCAGGATGATGCTGGCGCTAATGGCATCGACAAGCCCTTTGTTCTCCCTCTTTTTCTTAGAAAGATCCATGCTTTGAATGGCTCTTGTCGCAATGGCGCTGGTGAACATCTCATTGACCCGATGAATGGGGGTGTTAGGAAATTTCAATTTCAGTTTTTCTTCAAACTTGGCTTGAATTGCAGTGGTGCTTGAGGCGTCTCCGTTGAGGTATCGCGCCTCACCTAGGACAATGCCTTCCACTTTGTATTTTGAAAGATACTTTTGAACGAAATCAATGATTTCAGCAGTTGGGACGGTGGTAAGGGGTGATGCAATCATTTTTAGATCATCGGTTTCTGCGATTCCGCATTTTTTTTCACCATAATCTATTGCTATCAGTCGTCCCATCTTGGCTTATTTTTGACCAAAATACGTTTAAATCATGATGCTTACAGAAATTAAATCAACCATTGAATCTGCCTGGTCAGATCGTTCGCTTTTGCAGCAGGTTGAGGTGGTGAAGGCCATAGAATGGGTGATAGAGGAGTTGGACAAGGGAAGGTTGCGTGTTGCGGAACCTCTAGAGAATGGAGACTGGCAAGTCAATGAATGGGTTAAAAAAGCAGTGGTGATGTACTTCCCCATTCGCAAAATGGAAACCTTAGAGGCTGGGCCAATGGAGTTCCATGATAAGATGGCGTTGAAAAGAAATTATGCTGAGTTGGGTGTTCGTGTTGTTCCGCATGCCATAGCGCGATACGGGGCTTATTTGTCCAGTGGGGTAATCATGATGCCCAGTTATGTGAACATTGGTGCATATGTGGACAAAGGAACCATGGTAGATACCTGGGCCACTGTTGGCTCATGTGCGCAAATTGGTAAGGATGTTCATCTCAGTGGTGGTGTGGGTATTGGAGGTGTATTGGAACCGTTGCAAGCAGCGCCTGTTATCATTGAGGATGGTTGCTTTATTGGTTCACGCTGTATTGTCGTTGAAGGAGTAAGGGTGAAAAAAGAGGCAGTGTTGGGTGCCAATGTTGTATTGACCAAAAGCACCAAGATCATTGATGTTACACAGGTTGATCCCATTATCTATGTGGGTGAAGTTCCTGAACGTTCAGTTGTTATTCCTGGAACTTACAATAAGGCTTTTCCTGCTGGTGAGTATGGTGTTCCTTGTGCTTTGATTATCGGGCAAAGAAAAGAAAGCACGGATTTGAAAACTTCACTAAACGATGCTTTGCGCGAGCATGAAGTAGCTGTATAATGAAAAAATCACTCCTCATTCAAACTGCTTTCATTGGCGATGCTATCCTGGCTACAGCTGCTGTTGAATCCCTTGCTCAGCGCGGCGAGCAGGTACATGTGTTGGTCAGAAAGGGGAATGAAGTTTTTTTCAATGCTCATCCGGGAGTGCACAAGGTTTGGGTTTGGGATAAAAAGAGCAAATGGAAGTCTTGGTGGTTTTTATTGCAACAAATCAGAAAAGAAGAATTTGATGTGTTGTATTTGGTGCAGCGGTATTTTACGATGTCTTTGTTCGCGTTGTTATCTAAGTCAAAAGTAAAATGGGCTTATGATCAAAGTGTTTTGGGAATTTTCTTTAAGCATCTGGTCCCGTATGTGATGGCTCCAGGCAAGCATGAGGTAGATCGATTGATGGAATTGATTCAATCAGGCGAGCGTCATTTGCCCAAATTGTATCCTTCGGTAGAAGATGAAAAGTTGGTTGAAAAGTGGACTAAACCTGATTTTATAACCATGAGTCCAGCTTCAGTGTGGGAAACCAAACGTGCGCCTGAAAATGTCTGGAAGGCAGTTGCTGAAGCACATTCAGATATAGCCATCTATTTATTGGGAGGTCCTGGTGATCTTGATTTTTTATCGAGATTTCAAATGGGTTGGGGATTCGGAAATGTTCAAGTTTTGGCGGGTCAATTGACATTGTTGCAATCAGCAGCGTTGATGAAACAAGCTAAGATGAATTTCGTGAATGACAGTGGTCCTTTGCATCTTTGTTCAGCCATGAATGCTCCAGTAACGGCTTTTTTCTGCAGCACTGTTCCTGATTTTGGGTTCGGGCCTCTTTCATCCAACAGTTTGGTTTTGGAAACAACAGAGGAACTGCCTTGCCGCCCTTGCGGATTGCATGGAAAAAAGTCATGTCCCAGAGGAGATTTTGCTTGTGGTCAAATTAATTTTAAAGCGCGATGAGTCAATTGCTTTCAAGATATTGGTTGGGCTGGATGGATTGGGAAGTTCCCAACGCTGTCAATGCTGTTATGCTTGGATCTTGTTTCTCTAATGAAATGGCTTTGCGCAGCAGAGAGAAAGGCTGGGATGTATTGTCCAATCCCATGGGTACATTGTTTCAACCTGAAGTGATTGCCCATTGGTTGCGTTATGCGCTCGGAGATAGAAGTTGGAATCCAAAAGAACAGGTTGTCTTTAATGACCAATTGTTCAAATGTTTGGCCGGTGGTAAAGTTTTAAATCATGCCAAGGAGTCCGATTTAATACAAGACATTGATTGGGTGGGTAATCAAATTCAGTTGAATTTGAAGAAAGCTCATGTTTTGGTTGTCACTCTGGGAACGGCATATGCATGGAAGTATCTGCCGCTGTCTTGTCACGTAGGAAATTGTCAGCGACTGAATCAATTGGATTTCGAGCAGGAGTTACTCGATATGGATGCGGTTTATGATTTGTGGCAAAAGACCATACAAGAAATCAAGGCCTTCAATCCCAATGTGAAAATTGTCTTTACGGTGAGTCCAGTTCGTCATGAAAGATTAGGGGTGATGGAGAACAACCTTTCCAAATCAATGCTCCGTGTATTGTGTCATCGGTTGACACAGTCCAGTGATGCCCGGTATTTTCCTTCTTACGAATGGGTGGTTGATGAATTAAGGGATTATGCTTTTTACAAACCAGATGGCTGTCATCCCAATGAAGAGGCCGTCGATTATGTCTTTGACCGTTGGATCAATAGTTTTTATTATGTATAGAATACTTTTTTTCTTTTTGTTGTTTGTTACAACTCCTATTTTTTCTCAAGTCAAGGTTGGATGCAGTCATCAGCATAATATGTTGCGAACCAATCAAGCTCGCTTGGACACGATGGAGATCATTCATCAAAATTTAACTTTGGATTTTACTGGATTTTCTTCACAGCAAATCAAGGGGGAGGCACAGACAAGAATTTACATGTCACAAACAACGGACGTTGTTCATTTGGACTTATGGGGAATGATCGTGGATAGTGTCAAGGTGAATGATCAAACAGCAACCTTCGTCAAAACAGCACATTCGCTTTTTGTGAATGCAATTGCCGCTGCAGGTGATACAATTGAGGTTTTTACCTACTACCATGGTTCTCCCGAAACGGATGCCAGTTGGGGTGGTTTTTATTACAACAGTCAATACGCCTATAACTTGGGTGTTGGTTTTTCTGAAGATCCACATTGTTTGGGTCGCGCTTGGCATCCTTGCATTGACGATTTCAATGATCGAGCTACCTACCATCTTTCAGTAAGAACACTGCCTAATCATGCCGCTTATTGCGGTGGTGCATTATTATCAGAATCAACAGATGCGGAAGGGAACAGATGGTTTGAGTGGGAATTGGCGCAACCAATCCCTTCCTACCTGGCATCAGTTGCTGTGGGTCAATATGTTCGAGTGGAAGATGATTGGGTTTCTGAAGATGGGGATGTGATTCCCATGTGGTTGTCTTCTAAGGCAACGGATACGACCAATTTCAAAAACAGTTTACAGCATCTGCCTTTGGTCACTGGACATTTTGAGGGGCGTTTTGGTCCATACCCTTTTGATAGAATTGGATACGTCGCTGTCCCTTTCAATGGAGGAGCCATGGAACACGCTGGCAATATTGCTTATCCGCTGTTTGCCATAAACGGCAACTTGTCCTACGAGACCTTGTATGCGCATGAATTGAGTCACATGTGGTGGGGTGATGCAGTTACGTGTAGCACACAGGAGGATATGTGGCTTAATGAGGGTTGGGCCTCCTACTGTGAGTCATTGGCTTTAGAGGGTTTGTACGGTTCATCTGCCTATTGGGAAGAACAAAAGGCATTGCACAAAGAAGTGCTTAC